>JAGREF010000026.1:0-1644 GCA_020446665.1 Sphingomonadaceae bacterium | reverse complement strand
CTGCCTCCCGAAGACAGTGCTCTACAGGGCAAGCATGTCCTAGACCCCCATTCCAACTGACGCGCTGCTCAAACGATTCTACAGCAACAGGTCTGAATGTGAAGCTGATTGTGTCGCTGATGTGTCAGCAGGGAAGGGTAGGACACCCTATTGGTGGGCACGTTTACGGCCCTTCCGACAGGGGGGTAGAGCGGTGCGTGATTATTTTCCGAAAATCTCAGATTGAGGGTCGCAATTCAAATGAGTGTTGTGTCCACCTCAATATCAAATTCCTCAACAGCCGAACGGATGTCTGCGTCATCGTCTGCCAACTGTCTTGCACAGTTCCCGAAAGCCTCGATGGTGTCGTCTCGTAGGTTGATGAGCGCGTTCATGATGATTGAGTTGTCGAGGCTCGTCAGATTCTTTGTGAGGAGGTAGGTCACACGCAAAATGGTGAGGGCGGCATTTTGCCCCGGCTCCTCTAATCCTGCATTGCTTGCTCCTGCAATTGGCCAAGTCCCTTCGCTGAATGTGTCCATCCTTAGCGAAAGCGATTTCGGCGAAGCGTGGACGTTGTAGCTTGCGAACTTGTAGTGCGATCGCATCCTCGCTGCTCCCGCGACACGTTCGATGTCTGCAAAGCGAGGGCTTTTGTTGCCGAGGAATTCCGAGGCCCAGCCGTAGGGATTGCGAAACTCTGATCCATACTGACTGAGAATGCGGGCGAAATCCTCTTCGATGCTCGCAGCTTTATCCGGGTCGAAAGGCTCGTATCCCAGTTCCTCGTAGTTTTCCTGATACTGATCCTTTGCTCGCTTTGCCTCCACAATCTCGTAGTCGAAGTATCGCTTCGCGGCTGAGTTTCCTGCCTCGCTGATGAACGTGGCGACAACTTCGATCTCGTGCAGCGTCCGCCACCTCGCCATAGCCCCTCGCGCATACCCATTCTCAAGAAGCGTGATGATCTCAGATGTGACCTGACAGGCACGACAATGTAGTCTTGAAAGAAGAATGCGAGCGTATGGGGTCGCCTTCGCTTTCGACTTTTCCAGCCGCCTGTAAAATTTCTCGCCCTCGTCGCGGCAAAGGTCCAGCAGTAGCCTCAGGCCATCAAGTGCCTCGCCCCAGCGATCCTCCAAGTTGTTTCGAAAAGTCCCGATGTAGCGATCTTCTGCACGGCGATACTGATGCCAATCCTTGCGGTAGCGAGCGAGCATTTTGTCAACGGCAGCTTCTGCCATTTTGCTCACTGCGTCATCGAGACCACCCTGAAACTTGTCGAAGATTCTCTCCAGCTCAACTCCGTCATCCTTGGTGAACTCAATGCGGATATGTTTGTCCTCTTCAACGGGATAGTCTTCCCAATGGAACTCTCCTGCTTCTTTGCTGATGATGTGCTGTGCTAGCGCCTTGGCACCGTTTCTCCATGCTTGAACTCCCGCCTCTTTGAGCTTCTTGCGGAGCAATTGCTCCAAAACCATTTGTGGAGCTTGATCTGTGAAAGACATGATCGCTTTTTGAAATGACACTTGTTGGTCTCCACACTTGCCCGCCCGACTTGCGAGTTGGCGCATAGTGAGGTGGTGCCTGTTTTTCGGACATTTTTTTAAGTTACTCCCGACTTGAAGGATTGGTACGGGAATGAAGAAGACGAGAAAGCGC
>JAGREF010000357.1 GCA_020446665.1 Sphingomonadaceae bacterium | reverse complement strand
ACGATCAGGAAGTAGCCGGGAAAGCCCATCTGGTTGATGATCCCGATCTCGAATTCCAGCCGCTTCTTGTATTCGAGGACTTCCTCCCAGATCCCGTTCGACCTGAGCCCATCGAAGGACTGCCCTTCTTCTTCAAGCGCTTCGAGCGAAGGCAAGGACAGCGCCTCGGCAAGCTCACCCCAGAATGGTTCCGGATAGTAAGGCTCCAGCCGCGCGACCAGCCCACGCCGCGAATCCTCCGCCAGCATCCGCGCTTCGCCTTCCAGATCGCCGGCCAGACTGGGCAGGATCGGATCGCGATAGGGCGGCACATAGGCGCAGCGCTGCGCCACAACCAGCGTGTTGGCGGTGGCCTCGGGCAGGTCCTCGAACAGCTCCTCCATCATGCTGGCTGATTTGACCCATGCCTCAGGGCTCGAATGCGGCCGATCCTCTGCTTCAAGCTGAGAGCTATTGGCGATGCACAAGGCCGCATCATGCGCCTTGTGGAAGCCGGGTTCGGCGTAATTGGCGGGGTTGGTCGCCACCAGTGGCAAGTCCCGCGCATAGGCCATCGCGATAAGCGCCTCTTCCGCCGCATCGCTTTCCGCGCTGCTATGGCGGGCCAGTTCGACATAGAGCCGACCGGGGAACAACGCCTGCAGCCTGTCGGCCAGAGCCTCTGCATGATCGTGCTGCCCCTCTGCCAGCAGCCGTGTCAGCCCGCCTTCACCCGCGCCGGTCAGCGCAATCAGCCCGTCCGTATAGCCTTCCATATCGGCCAGCTGGACATGCGGCTCCAGCTCCAGCGGGCGATCCAGATGCGCCTTGCTGACGAGATGGCACAGATTGTCATAGCCCGCCTCATCCTGCGCGAAGAGCGGGAGATAATCGACCACCCGCGCAGCCTCATCCCGCGCCACGCCCAGCAAAGTGCCGGTGATCGCCTGCACGCCTTCGTCCTTGCAGGCACCCGCAAACATCACCGCACCATACAGCCCATTGCGGTCGCAAATCGCGATAGCGGGAAAGTTCCGCTCCTTCGCCAGCTTGGCAATCGCCTTGGGATCAATCGCCCCTTCGAGCATCGAGTAGGACGAGAGAACACGCAGCGGGACAAAGGGGGCGTAGGACATGGGCGCAGGCTAGGAAATTGCGTGCGATTCGGGGAGGTCTGCCGGGGCAGGAATTGTCCACAGGGTGGGGATGGATTCGGTGGGAAATATGCAGTGCTTTCCTACACCGCCCTGCCCTGCCACACTCGCAGCACCGGCTCTTTCACATCGTCGATTCCGCCCATTTGCAGCCTATGGACCAGCTTGCGCTCGCCCAATGGCTACCGAATGCACTTCATCAACTTGCATTTCATGCAAGCGCGCCGATCACAGCAGCTTTTCAATATCCTTCGCGATGCTCGCAGGCTTGTCAGTCGGGGCGTAGCGTTTCACCACATTGCCTTCGCGGTCGATCAGGAATTTGGTGAAGTTCCACTTGATCCCCTTGCTGCCCATCAGGCCGGGGGCTTCGCCCTTCATCCAGTCATAGAGCGGGCTGGCGTCGGCACCGTTCACGTCGATCTTCTGCATCAGCGGGAAGGACAGGCCGAAATTGACCTTGCAGAATTCCGCGATTTCTTCGGCATTGCCCGGTTCCTGACCGCCAAACTGGTTGCAGGGGAAGGCCAGCACTTCAAAACCCTTGTCCTTATATTGCTGGAATAGCGCCTCCAGCCCGTCATATTGCGGGGTGAAGCCGCATTTGCTGGCGGTGTTCACCACCAGCAGGACCGTGCCCAGCTTGCTCGCCAGGTCCAGTTCCTCGCCCTTGTTGGTGGCAACTTTGAAATCAGCGATGGTAGTCATGGGGCCTCCCGCTTGCTGCGATAGATGAAGTCAAAGCTGGTCTGCCACGTTACCCCTTGGTCTGTCGAGGCTTCGCCGTGCTGTCGCACCGAACCATCGGGCTGTTTGGTGTAGGTCATGCGGATCAGGGCGTGTTGTCCCGGCCCGTTCACATTGCGCCAAAAGCCGGTGAGGACCATGCCGCCATCGACTGGGCCGCCTTCGAATTCCACCCGACCGGGGGACGAGCCGATCCAGGTTTGATGCCAGCGACCGCTTTCCGGATCGAGATTGTTGAGACTTCCCCCGCCCGCGCCGCGCAAGGGCATCCAGTTTTCCCGAACCGCGCAGCCGCCATAGAGTTTTTCGATCCGGCTATCGGCAATTTTGCGGTCAGTGCCGTTGGGATAGACATCCCATTCGCCGACCCAGAAATCGAAGGCGGCAAATTCCTCGCCCGAACATGGTGGTGGTGGCGGGGCTGCCTGCGGAGCACTGGCCCCGGTGGCTTGCAGCAAAGCGAGCGATGCGATCAGTCCCAGCATGGTCAGTCCTCCCCTTTGGAATGGAGAGAATGGCTGGCATCAGCGCGGAAACAAGCTGCGATGGACCAAGGGCACAATCACTTCGACCAGCGCAGAATCAGACCAGCACCCCTTCATGCAGCCGCACAACCCGGTCCATCTTTGCGGCCAGGCGTTCATTATGGGTCGCCACCAGCGCGGCGCTGCCCTCCCCGCGGACAAGGGCGAGGAATTCCGCAAGCACGCGATTTGACGTCGCTTCATCAAGATTTCCGGTCGGTTCATCCGCCAGCACCAAGGAAGGACGATTGGCCAGCGCGCGGGCAACCGCCACGCGCTGTTGCTCGCCGCCG
>JAGREF010000025.1 GCA_020446665.1 Sphingomonadaceae bacterium | reverse complement strand
GCACGGCGCGCTGGAATTCGGGCAATTCATCAAGGAACAGCACGCCCAGATGCGCGAGGCTGACTTCGCCCGGCTTCACTTTCAGCCCGCCGCCGGTCAGCGCTGCCATGCTGGCGGAATGATGCGGCGCGCGAAACGGGCGACTGCGGCTGATCCGCCCGCTTTCCAGCGTCCCGGCGACGGACTGGACCATGGATACTTCCAGCGCCTCCGCCGGGCTCAGTTCCGGCAATATGCCCGGCAGGCAGCTGGCGAGCAGGCTCTTGCCTGCACCCGGCGGGCCATTCATCAGCAAATTATGCCCGCCTGCCGCCGCGATCTCCAGCGCGCGCTTGGCGGTTTCCTGGCCCTTCACGCGCTTGAGATCAGGCCCCGGCGCGGGTGGTTCGATCTCGCCCCGCTTCGGCTCGGGGAGCACTTGCGTACCCTTGAGATGGTTGAGCAGGCTGATCAGGTCCGGCGCAGCCACCACTGGCACCCCACTGGCCCAGCGCGCTTCGGCCCCTTGCGCAGCGGGGCAGATCAGCCCGCATTCCTGCTCGCTGGCATGGAGCGCGGCCAGCAGCACGCCGGGCGAGGGCACGATCCGCCCGTCCAGCGCCAGTTCGCCCACGGCGATGAATTCGGTCAGCTGTTCGGCATCGGTCACCCCCATCGCACCCAGCAGGGCGAGGGCGATGGGCAGATCGTAATGGCTCCCTTCCTTGGGCAGGTCAGCCGGGGAGAGGTTGATGGTGATCCGCTTGGGCGGCAAGGCAAGCCCCATGGCAGAGAGCGCCGCCTGCACCCGTTCGCGGCTTTCGCCCACGGCCTTGTCCGCCAGACCCACGATGTTGAAACGCGGCATGCCGGGCGCGACCTGGCATTGCACCTCCACATGGCGGGCCTCCAGCCCGAGATAGGCAACGGTTCGAACCAGAGCGACCAAGCGCATACCCCCTGTTTGTTCTCATCCCTTTTGCCGATAATTCGCAGTGGAGTCGAGAGGCAAGGGGTGCGCCGCGTTAACCCGGCGCTGGGTAACTGTCCCAATAGGGTACAGCATCGTAACCAGTTCATAACGATATCGCTTGGCAAAGCGGTTACGCGTGCAGTGCATTACAGTCGCCATGCGCAGCATTGTCGCCCTTGCCATGGCCCTTCTCGCCTTCTTCGCCGCCCCCGTGCAGGCGCGGCAGGTCGTGTATGAAGTGATCACGGAAGAAGAATGGGTGGAGACCCCGGGGCAGGCACCGGTGCGGACTTCGGTAACGACCACGGTAAGGACTCTGTCCGAAACCGACGCTCAACCGGCCGTTCGCGTCCAGATGCCTCGTTCGGAGCGCTTCGTAGCCGCACAGTCTGGCCAGCTACCCCAGATTGTTGCAGATTACGGTCCGTTCCGCATTGTCGATGGCAAGCGGGCAGCTCTGATCAGCTATACCGATGCCCGGACCCCGGCCCATTTTGCGGCAATGCTGCGTGATTATCCGGAACTCGAAGTGCTCGACCTCGTCGAAGTGCCCGGTACGGCAGATGATGGTGCCAACATGCAACTGGGCCGGATGATTCGCGCGGCGGGCCTTTCTACGCATGTGCCGGCAGGCGGTTCGGTTCGGTCGGGCGGGGTGGAACTGTTCCTTGCGGGTGCCACGCGCCAGATTGAAGATGGCGCGCAATTTGCTGTCCATAGCTGGATGGATCGCTATGGCCGTCAGGCAAAGGATTTCGCGGCCAATGCCCCGCAAAACCGCGCCTATGTCGACTATTACCGCGAAATGGGCATGTCCGAGGAAGAGGCCCGCGCCTTTTACGACATGACCAATTCCGTGCCTTTCTCGCAGGCCAAATGGCTCGACGCGAGGGATATGCGCGGCTGGCTGCCGGGTGATGCGGCTCCGGCCGCAGAAAAAGAGGCTGCGCCGAAGCTGGCCTATCTTGACTTGGAAGCGGCAAGCTTCTAACCGCGCGCTCACTAATGGCGGTCGCCGCATCGGCGGCCCTTTTTTGTTTTACTGATCGAGGCTAACATGAAGCGGACTTTCCAGCCCTCCAACCTGGTGCGCGCACGTCGCCACGGTTTCGTTGAACGAAAGGCGACTCCGGGTGGCCGGAAGGTGCTTCGTGCCCGCCGCGCTCGCGGTCGCAAGAAGCTCAGCGCGTAATTTTTTGCGCACGCCATCCGGCGTGCGATATCCTCGCGCAAGCGCTGCGGGCGGGCAGTCGCCCTTGCGGGTCCCCTCTGGGGACCCGAATCGTTTCTGGCACAGAGAGCCATAGTCCTTGGTCGCGGTAGCCAGAGCGCGACTGCGCGACCGGAGGAGCGAAGCGACGGAGGAT
>JAGREF010000356.1 GCA_020446665.1 Sphingomonadaceae bacterium | reverse complement strand
TGGCCCGGCGGCGGGCAAAACGGCTTAGTAAATCCGAGGTTGTCGAAGCATGAGCACAGAGGTTGCAGAGGTCAGCGAACAGCGGCCTTTCCCCCTGATGCTGGTATTAATGCTGGCGGTGGTTGCCAGCGTCGCCTTGTTGTGGCTGGTTTCCCGGAATGTGCTGGTAACCGCCAGCTATGCCGGGGCTCTGGCCGTAGTCGGAGCTGGCGGAGCCTTGCTGCTGCGGCTCAAGCCTGCGCAGGTCGAAGAGAGCTTTGCCGCGCCGGACTGGTCCGTGACAGTCGCCGCCATTGAGCGCCCCGGTGAAGCCATCGCCATAACCGACCGGGCCAACCGGCTTGCTTGCGCCAATTCGACGTTTGTCAGCTGGTTTGGCGCAGTCCATGCACCGCCAAACCTTCCGATTGATCGCTCGTCGCTGGAAGCGCTGGCGCGTGCCGCCCGCGAAGCCTGGCGGGAAGGGGCAGGCAGTGCGGCTGAACTGGTCAGCGGGGCAGGGCAGCACCGCTGGAGCGGCAGGGCAGAACGCGCTGGGCGTGGCGAAGACTACCTGATCTGGCGCTTCCATAGGCTGGAAGCGGAAGATACGACCGGCAATCTGGGAGGGTTGCTGACCGGTAATTTCGGGCGATTGCTCTCGCGGTCCGGGGTCGAAGCGGCGCTGGTTGCCCCTGATGGCACGATCAAGGCGGTCAATAGCGGCTTTGCCCTGCGCGCAGTGGGCGATGAAACAGCAACGCTTGCCGGGCAGGACTATGTCGATTTGCTGCGCAGCGACGAGCGGGACCGGATTTTCTTCGCGCGCGAAGGGCGGCGCGGCACGCCGCAGACGCTGGTTCATGTGCCGCTGGGCGATCCGGAGGCGGACCGTGCGCCCAACGCTGATGAAGCGCCGTCGCTGATGCTGCTGCTTGACGCTGGTGTTGGAATCGGTGGCGGCTCGGATGGGGTTGAGCGCGCAAGCGCGGAAGACCTGGAATCGCTGCTTGGCGCCTTGCCGCTGGGCCTCGCCATGACGGATCGCGATGGGCGTTTCCTGTTCGGTAACCCGGCCTTCCTGCGCGCTGTCGGGCGAGAGGATAAAGGGCTGCCCCCGTTCCCCAGCGACCTGGTGGTGAAGGAAGACAAGGGCGCGCTGGCCGATGCGGTGCGCCGTTATGGCCGTGGCCCGGCGAGCCATGGTGACATGGCCGTGCGGCTGCGCGATGCGCCGGATGACCCGGTATCGCTGGGCCTTGCCGGTGTGCGGGGGCTGGGCGAGGCATCTGTCCTGCTGAGCCTGACGGACAGCACAGAAGAGACGCGTCTCAAGCGACAGGTTGCACAGGCGACCAAGATGCAGGCTGTGGGCCAGCTGGCGGGCGGCGTTGCGCATGATTTCAACAATGTCCTCACCGCGATCATCGGCTATTGTGACCTGATGCTGCTGCGCCATACGCCGGGCGACAGCGATTATGATGATATCCAGCAAATCCGCGCCAATTCGAACCGTGCGGCCAGCCTGACGCGGCAATTGCTGGCTTTCAGCCGCCAGCAAACGCTGCGCCCCGAAGTGCTGCAATTGCCTGATGTGGTGAGCGAAGTCAGCCAGTTGCTCAAGCGGCTGCTGGGTGAGAAGATTTCCTTCAAGGTACGGCATGATCGCAACCTTGGCCCCGTGCGCGCGGACCCGCAGCAATTGGAGCAGGTGATCGTCAACCTCGCGGTCAATGCGCGTGATGCGATGCAATCGCGCGGCGATGGCTCCGGCGCGCTGAGCATGACCACTCGCCGGGTGCAGGCGAAGGATATTCGCCAGATGGGGTCCGAAATCATCCCGATTGCGGATTATACCGTGCTTGTGGTGCAGGACACAGGCGGCGGCATCCCGCCCGATGTGCTGGGCAAGATTTTCGAACCCTTCTTCACCACCAAGGAACTGGGCAAGGGCACCGGGCTGGGCCTCTCGACCGTCTATGGCATCGTCAA
>JAGREF010000355.1 GCA_020446665.1 Sphingomonadaceae bacterium | reverse complement strand
CATCGCGCTGTCAATCAGCGCGTCGAGATCAGTCATCCAGCGCAGCACTTCGCCCGCCAGCGCGCGTGCAAGCCCCTTGTCCGCAGCCCCGGCAAGATCGCGCAAGGCGGCCTTCTCTGCCTGGTCGAGCGTCTCCCCCCGGCGCAGCACCGCATCGAGCAGCCGCATCGCTGCAAGGCGCGCGGGTTCTCCGGGAATGGCGGCAGGCTTGCTGGAACGTTGTCGATTCATCCGCGCCGCTTACGCAGCATTGCAACCAAAGGCCAGCGCGCGCATTATAGGTACATGACCGAACACAAATCCAAACGGCCCGCCGATTTCGTGAAGCCTGCCCATTGGACCAATGAACCCTTGCCAGAACCCAAGGCGGCAGACCCGAAGGAAGAAGACCCCGACGGCCTTTCCCCGACGCGCTATGGCGACTGGGTGCGGAACGGGATTGCCGTGGATTTTTGATTGATCGGCGTTTGCGCGTCCAGTCTAGGGACAGGACCCTAGATCGCCGCGCGCTTTGGCTCCGCAAGGTTCACCACCCGGTCGGCCTTGCGATCATTGGCGAGCAATTGCTTGAGCGCAGCGCCATCCATCGGACGGCCAAAATAGAAACCCTGCACGGATTGCGCACCGACACGCTTGGCAGCGAGCAGTTCCAGTTCGGTTTCGATCCCCTCCAGCAGGCAATGCACATCCAGCGTGCGGGCCATTCCGGTAAGTGAGTACAGGACTTTCTCCGTCATCGGATCGCCGAGATCCTGCATGAAGGCACGGTCCACCTTGAGCTTGCTGATCGGGAGCGAGCGCAAATAACTGAAATTGGAATAGCCAGTCCCGAAGTCGTCCAGCGATAGCGGGTGCCCACGCGCCGCCAGCCGGTGCAGATTCTGGCTCGCCCGCGCCGTATCCGGCATCATCGCGGTTTCCGTAATCTCGAATTCAAGCAGTTCAGGCGGCACTTTGCTCTGGGCCACGATCGCCATCACTTGCTCGATCACCTGATCTGACATCAAATCATGACCTGAAAGATTTACAGAAAGCGGAACCGGATCGTCCCAGGATTCGATAAAGGCAAGCGACTTGGCAAGCACTGCCACAGTGATCCGCGAAATCAGGCCGCAATCCTCCGCGATCTTGATAAAGCGGTTCGGCCCGACCTGCCCGATGGAGGGGCTGTGCCAGCGTGCCAGTGCTTCCGCGGATACGATACGCCCGAGGCCCAGGTCGAATTGCGGCTGGAACAGCAGCTCGATCTCGTCAGCGAAGCTGGCCACACGCAGGGATTGCTCCACCTTGAAGCGCAGCGCAGCGTCTTCGGCATGTTCCTCACGGAACACGACCACCCGGTTCTTGCCATCACGCTTGGCACGCAACAGCGCGTAGTCCGCGTTGCGGATCATGCTGTTGTCACTCGCTCCGGCTTCGAGCAAATGGCAGCCAAGAGACGCGGATATCTGGATCAGGCGATCCTCGATCAGGTAGGTCTCCGCCACGGCTTCAAGCAATGACTGGCTCCATCGCTCTATACCGGCGGCATCTTCGTCGGAGGCCAGGATGATGTTGAATTCATCACCCCCCATGCGGCTGGCGAAAGCTTCCTGTCCGCAATGATCGCGCAGCCGTTTGGCCACGGCCTGCAATAACGCGTCGCCGATCAGGTGGCCGTAATTGTCGTTCACCGCCTTGAAACCGTCGAGGTCGAGCAGCACCAGCCAGTGTCCGACATCCCTGGCAACCAGGTCCTTGCGCAACTGAAGTTCGCGGAAGAAGGCACGGCGGTTGGGCAGGCCCGTGAGGCTATCAGACAGCGATTCCAGGTGCATTTCCCGGCTGCGCTTTTCCGCGCTGGCCAGCCGCCCTTCCGCTTCTGTCCGGGCCATCACCGCCAGCCCGATCACCCGCCGCAAGTAATAGGCGATGGCGACAGAACTAAGGGCAGCGGCAAAGGCGACAAAGCCCCATGTTACCATATCAGCCGGAGTGCGGGCGCTGATGACCCAGAACAGGCAAGCCAGCGCAACGGTGATGGAAGCCAGCCCTTGCCTGAGGCTGATGCTGGCAAAGGCGAAAATCATCGCCATCATCACGAAATAGACCAGCTTGGCCGCGTGATAGTCAATTGTCAGCGCCGCCATCACATTGGCGAGGATCAGCAAGTTGACGAGGCTGATCAGCCCTTCCATCGCGCCCATCTTCATCGCTGAGCGCAGCCGGTACCAAGCTGCTATGGCCACAAGGCAGGCCGTGGTGGATGCAGTGACCATGGTGACCAGTTCGAACCCGGTCAGTGTCAGCATATGGCCCGGAGTCATAAGCCCGTAATAGGCCGCAACCACCAGAAAATAGCCCCGCATAATCGGCAGATAAACTTGCGCCAGCGCCTGGGAGCGTGCGCGGGGTAGGGACCAGGCCTTGAACAGCATTCTTGCGTGCGGTTTGAACCACTCCATTGGAAATACGCAAAAACCCTTAGCTGTAGTGGGTTAAATTGGAGTTAGAATTGGAAAATCCGGCCTTGGCGCCCCGAACTGGCACACAGAGAAAGGGGCCGGCCACCACCTGGCAACCGACCCCGTCTCCAGACCATAAGCGGCAATATTATTCGCCGAGATTGTCCAGCCTTTCACCGGGCATCAGCACATATTTCCAGACCAGCGCCCCGATTGCAGCGCCCACCAGCGGTGCCAGCCAGAACAGCCAGAGCTGACCGGAAGCGCCTGTCTCAGCAAAGAAGGCCACACCGGTGGAACGAGCCGGATTGACTGATGTGTTGGTCACCGGGATCGAAATCAGGTGGATCAGGGTCAGCGCAAGGCCAATCGCAATCGGAGCAAACCCTGCCGGGGCGACCTTGCTGGTCGAACCCAGGATTACCAACAGGAAACCTGCTGTCAGGACGATCTCGATAATCAGCGCCGCCTGCATGGAATAGCCGCCCGGCGACAGATCCCCATAACCGTTGGAGGCAAAACCGCCTGCGCTCCAGCCTTCCTGACCGGAGGCAATCGCATAGAGCACCACACCCGCCAGAACTGCGCCAGCTACCTGGAAAATCCAGTAGAGCGGCAAGTCTTTCCAATCATGCCGCCCAGCCAGGCACAGGCCCAGCGTCACCGCCGGGTTGAAATGCCCGCCGGAAATACCGCCCACGGCATAGGCCATGGTCA
>JAGREF010000354.1 GCA_020446665.1 Sphingomonadaceae bacterium | reverse complement strand
CATCGCGCGTGGTGCCGAGTTGCTGCCCGGCAATCTGGCCTTCGAGCAGTTCAGCAAACTTCTCGCGATCGACCTCACCGGACAGGCCCAGTCTCTCTGCTGCTTCGCCAAACCACTCTGACGGAGACGTGCCGCCGTCAGCGTAATAGTCGTCCGCCTCATAATAGCCGGCGGCCTGGCCTGCACTCGACAGAGCCGAAATCGAGGCGACCATCAGACCGGGCCTTGTTTTGCAGCAGGCCTGTCGTCATGCTCGGCACCTTTCGCGATCTCACTGACCCGGCTCCACAGCGTGCCTGCCGGATCGCCTGGTACGTAGCCTGGGTAACGTGCCTCACCGCGTGAGGTGATGTGATCAGCGGTGAGACCGATGCGTGCGACCGGCAGGCCATCGGGGAGCAGCAGATAACCCTGATGGGGCCTCAAGCGCAGTTCACTCTCGAGCACGGCAGGGCGGAACTGACGCTGGGTCGCTATTGTGGTGCGCGGCACTTCACTGCTTATCGACAGCGTATCGGTGGCAACGCGCAATTCCACCTCGCACTGGCCGATGGTCTCGCTCGCCCATTTGCGGGTTTCCTGATCGACCGTTTGCAGAAACAGCTTGGTGTTACAGCATGCTAGCATGGCCTCAGCGATGTTCGCACCATAGCGATTGCGCATCTGCCCGAGCGCCTGAAAGGTGAGCACGATCGCTGCGCCAAACTTGCGCCCTTCGGGCAGCAGCCGCGCAAGGTTCTCGACGCGTGGCAAGTCGGCCAGCTCGTCGAGCACGAACCAGATGCGACGGTCTGGCGAGGGCGACAGACCCAGCACCGCGCTTGCCGCGCATTCGAGCCAGCACGCCATGAGCGGCTTCGATGCTTCGAAGTAGTCTTCCTTGCGGGGCACAAAGATCCAGGGCTTTGCTCCCTCGCACTTGTCCAGTTTCGCGATGAACTCGCGGAAGGCAAAGCGCTCCTCCCCTTCGTCTTCGACCTTCAGGAACTGGATCAGATTCGCGGCCTTGGCGAGCATGAAGAGCACGCTGCCAGTCGCACGGTCAGCGTCGTCGGCAAAGGTACGTGCAGACGAGGTGTGGCCAAGCCACTCCTTCAGCTGCGCCTTGCTTTTGACCTGTAAAGCTTCGAGCAAAGCTTCGAGGCTGCAGTTCCCTTCAGCCCATAGTGAGCGGATCATGTTGGCGACCAGAATGCGGCTTGTCTCCAGCCAGACATCGTCATCCTGGCTCCCGGTCTCAGCGACCAGTTGCCGCGCTATCCGGTCGGCATCGGCGGGGTGCGCAATCTCATCAAAGGGCGTCCAGAAGGCGCAGCGTGCATCGAAGGGATTGAGGATGATGTCGCCGCGCAAGGGGTTGTAATAGTGGGCAATGAACTCGCCCGATGTGTCATAGACCAGCGCCGCTTCGCCGCGCCTTTCGATACCATCAAGCATCTGGCGCAAGGCTGTGGTCTTGCCGCTGCCAGTGGTGCCGAGAAAGGCGAAGTGCCTGGTCTCGATCCGGCGCGGAATAGGGACCGGCCCGATGCGCAATGCGTCCCTGTCGCTAAGCAATGCCGTCTGCGACGCAACATCCTCCTCACTTGCCACACGGGTGCCACCAAGCATTCTGTCTGCAAGTGTATCCTTGCCCTGAGACGACATGCTGCGCTGAATCAACCAGACCGCCAGCATACCAACCAGAAGACCCAGGAATGCCCCGCCCCCTGATAGCTTTGCGGCCTTCCAAAATGTTCCGGCAATGAAGGGATCGGACACGAAACCGGATGCAGATACGGTCCACCGCTCGCCCTCCATCGACACATTCATCATCATGTCCTTGCCCGCCATATCGCCAAGCAATGTGAGCAACTTTGCGCCGAGAAACTGGCCTGCAACCTTGATCTCAGCAGGTGACATCATGAACTGCGGCGTGATAATCGCACCGGCTCCGGTCGATGCCAGAATGAGCTTCGAAAAGAAGCCGAAGCGCTGCTGCCATTGCGCCATGCGCACACGCCAGAGGGCATGTGCGCGGGTGACAAAATCTACTCCCATGGTCATGGCTCAATCTCCAGAGCGAGCGAGCGCTGGCGCTCGAATG
>JAGREF010000353.1 GCA_020446665.1 Sphingomonadaceae bacterium | reverse complement strand
TCGCCACTGATCCGCCTGCTGCAGCGCCGCAGCGGCACATCGCGTGGATCGCGCGGCAGGCCGCGCATGATCTCGCGGATTTCCTTTCGCCGGGCCTTTTCCTGTTCGTCCGGCTCCACATCCACGCGCCTGATTGATCCATTGCCATACATTCCGGCGAGAATGTAGCGCCATAGATGTTCTTGTGGAGTGAGCACTTCGATCCGGTATCGGCCCCGCTTTTCATGCAGCGCAACGGATTTCTCGACTGTGAAACTCGGGATGATCGTACCGTTCAGGATCGCGCTGTCAGCATAGGCATCGTCAAAGGCGGCGCGCAACAGGGCGCTATATCCGCCCAATCCCTTGTTCGGGTCGGCAATCGGTTCAAGATGTTCCTGCGCCAGACTTGCGGTGGGCATTGTGACCGCCGCCAGCATGGCAGCCAGCGCCGCCATCAGGTCACGAAGAGTGGTCACCGACCCGCCCGGATCATGGCCTCGACATCAACGAATTTCTCGCGCGGGGCACCGTCGCGGGCGGCTTGCTCTTCGGCTTCCTCGATCTTCTTCCAATCGCGGAAGGTAACGACCTCCAGCTTGCGGGCGGCAGCTAGTTCATCGAACCAGGCGCGGCCTTTCTTGCTTCCTTTGCCGATCACACCGGTGTCGAAATCCGCGGCAATCTGGTCCACCACATTTGCGCCATCTGGTCGGTTGGTGCCGATCGTACCGCTGGGGCCTCGCCGTGCCCAGCCAACGCAATAGAGGCCATTGAGAATGCGTCCCTCATCATTGGCAAAGCGCCCGGCGCGTTCGTCGAACGGGACATCGGGAATGGGGGAACTGCGATAACCGATACAGGCGATCACCAGATCGGCGGGTATGCGATAGGTTTCGCCCGTACCGATGGCGCGGCCAGCCTCCACCCTGGTCACTTCCACTTCGACTGCTTCGACCTTCCCCTCACCGATAAGAGCTTTCGGGCTGGCAAAGAAATCAAACGTGATTTCAATGTCTTTCTCTGCATGAATTGCTTCGGGAATGGCGGCGAAGCTGCGCAAATGCGTCACCGACTTGCGCAAGCCCGGCTCCAGCATCGCATCATCGCCTTCGTCGGGCAGGTCGCGCAGATCGACCCGCGGGCTGGCGCAGTTGAGATGGGCCAGCTCGCCCAACTCCTTTGGCGTCATCATGATCTGATGCGGCCCGCGCCGCCCGAGAATGGTGATGGATTGCAGCTGAGACTGGCATAGCGCGTCAAGCGCGTGAGCAACGATGTCGCTGCCTTCCAGTTCCTTGCGACATTTGGACAGGATCCGCGCCACATCCAGCGCGACATTGCCCATGCCGATTACCACTGCATTCTTGCCGGACAGGTCAGGATCGAGCTTTGCGAATTCCGGGTGGCCATTATACCAGCCAACAAAGGCCGCGCTGCCTATGACATTAGCCAGATCCGCACCGGGAATGCCGAGCTGCCGATCATGCGGGGCACCGGTGGCGAGGACGACCGCGTCATAACCCTGCTGCAATTCAGGGATGGTCACATCGCGGCCGACCATGACATTGCCGACAAAGCGGACATTCTCGGTCAACGCAGTCTTCTCGTAACGACGGGCCACGCCCTTGATCGACTGGTGATCGGGGGCCACGCCCGTGCGGATCAGACCATAGGGAACCGGCAGGCAGTCAAACACGTCCACGCGGACATCATCGCCCCATTTCTTCTGCGCTGCTTCCGCAGTGTAATAGCCCGCAGGCCCGGAGCCGATGAT
>JAGREF010000352.1 GCA_020446665.1 Sphingomonadaceae bacterium | reverse complement strand
AAGCGCGGCTGGCGGCCCAGCAGCAGGCGGCCTTCATGTTCGACCAGCATGATCGTAACCGGGTCGGTGCGCGGGAAATGTTCCGCCTTGCAGCTGTCGCAATTCCGCTGCCAGCCGCCCTTGGCCAGCTTTGTCGGCGCACCGCAGCGGGCGCAAAAGCGGTGCCGTGCATGCCAGTCCACCAGACTGCGCGCACCGCCATAAGTGGCGAGGTCTTGCGGCCCCATCCGCGCCATGGCCTGCCAGATGGCGGGCATGGCATAGGCGGGGCCTTGCGCCCCCTCTGGCGGAACAGCGGCAAAGCAGGCCCGCTCCCCATCCAGCCCGAGAAAGACCAGTTCCGCCTCCATCGGCGCATCGGCCAGCGTACCCCATTCCAGCCGTCCATCTGGCGCAACCACCGGCGCGATCCCGTCCAGCCTGAGCAGCCGGGCCGAGAGCGTCATTTTCGCGGCCAGCGCATCGCCATCCATGCGCAGATGGTCTGCCCGGTCGAGCGGAGACCCGGCAAAGGCAATCATGCTGCGGCCTGCTGCATGGCGGCCAGATCGGTCAGCACAGCGCCGGTGAATTCCCCGGTCAGCGGGTAAGTCTCCGCCGGCATATATTGCGTGAACAGACCGGCGCGCAGGCCGTGCTTCAGGCTGACAAAGCCCACTGTCCCGGCGGCACCGCCCCAGCCATAGGTGCCTGCCTGAGCGCCGGTGCCGACCCGGCCCGCCGCACCGAACCCGGCCCCTTCGATGAAGGTTCCGGCAGTATCAGCGCCATCGGGCAGCAAGTTTGACGTCGCCACGCGCACCGCCAATTCGCCCATCACGCGCTTGCCTTCGATTGTGCCATAGCCAGCCAGCATTTGCAGGAAGCGATCATAATCGCGCGGGCTGCTGACCAGCCCGGCCCCGCCAAAGGGGAAAGCGGGTGGCTGCGAATAGACCGACATTTGCGGCGGATCGAGCGGGATCAGCCGCCCTTCCATCACGCCGTAATTGCCGGTGAGGCGGCCCTGCTCACTTTCCGGAACCGTGAACCATGTGCTGGTCATGCCGCAAGGTTCGAAGATGCGCTCTTGCAGGAATGCATCAAAGCTCTGCCCGCTAGCCACTTCAATCACCCGGCCGAGCAAGTCGATGCTGACCGAATAGCTCCAGCGCGTGCCCGGCTGCGCAACCAGCGGCATCTCAGCCAGCCCGTCGGCAAAGGCTTCGAGACTGCCCAGGGGTTCAGCCTGGTCAAACAATTCCTTCAGCATGGGCAGCCGGGTCACCTGCCCCGGCACCAGTCCGGCGGCTTCATAGGCGTCCTTGATCGGCCCCTTCTGCACAATGCTGTAACCCAGCCCCGCCGTATGGGTCAGCAAATGGCGGATGGTGATGGGCCGCTGCGCAGGCTCCAGATCATCGGGCGCAATCCCGCCGTCAAATTCCTTCTGCACCTTCATCTCGGCAAATTTGGGCAGCATCTCGGCTAGCGGCTGGTCCAAACCCAGCTTGCCTTCATCAATCAGCATCATCACTGCCATGCCGGTAATCGGCTTGGTCATGGAATAGATGCGATAGAGGCTGTCGATATCAGCCGCTGCGCCCTTGCCCAGTTCCAGCGTGCCGCGGGCAATGGACTGCGGGCCGCCCTGCCCCCAGCCCAGCGCCGCAACCATATTGGCGACTTTGCCCTGTGCCACATAGCTGTCGCACAAAGCCGCGACATTGCGCCACCCGGCATCGCCCTGCGCCAGCGCCATGCGGCCCAGCGGCAAGCCGGAAAGAAATGCGCCAGCGCCCAGCGCAGCACCGCTACGCAGCAGAGACCGGCGGGAAAAAGCAGCAGAAGCAATGGAATTTGCAGCCATGTGGGGAATCCTCATTTCCAGATTGTCCCCTGTCTGCGGCATGGTGCGAGCCGGGTCAACAAGGTGCGGGAATGCAACTATCTTGAAAGGCGCAACTGTCATACCCACATAACACACATGTTGAACCTGATCTCTATCCTGCTCGGGATTATCGCTCTGATCCTTGCCATCCCCTCTTCCATCCCCTTGCTGGGATGGGGCAACTGGATCGTCCTGCCCATTGCCATTCTCGGCGTTGGCTTTGGTGCCCTGTCACGGTCTGACAAAGGGCGGAATTTCTGCCTTATCGTGCTGGTGATCGCGGGCGTGCGGCTGATGATTGGCGGCGGTTTCGTCTAGGGTCAGGACCCATTAATCGCGCTATCGAGGTTTGAAGCAAAATGGCCCAGGGCGAGGAGGATTGCCGAAGGA
>JAGREF010000351.1 GCA_020446665.1 Sphingomonadaceae bacterium | reverse complement strand
CGCTGGGTGCGCTATTATGACGATGTGATGCTGGTGAATGTCTATACCGGCGAAGTGGTGGACGTGATCTACGACTTCTTTTGGTAAGCCCGCCACTCTCCCGGCCGTGAGAGTGGCACCGCCGGGAAAGCAAACCCCCGCCTTGCAGCAATGCCGGGCGGGGGTCTGTCTGTCAGGCCTTTGGCGTGCCGAAGGGCAGCATGCGGAACAGGTTCCCGTCCTTGTCCAGGACTGTATGCTTCAGCGCACCCAGAACGTGAATGACGATCAGGATCAGCATCATCTTGCCGATCAGCCCATGGGTTTCACCGATCTGCTCGCTCATCGCTTCATTCTTGGCAACGGGCAGCGCAGGCAGATTGGCCATGCCCCACATATCCACCCCATATCCGGCAAAGGAGCTGGCCAGCCATCCACCGATCGGCAGACCGATCAGCATGACATAGAAAATCACATGGATCGCCTTGGCCAGTGCCTTCTCCCACCCGGCGAGATGCGCCGCCAATTCCGGCGGCTTCTTCGTGAAACGCCAAAGCAACCGCGCGAGGCTAAGCACCAGAATGGCAATGCCCAGCGCCTTGTGCTGTCCGATCCAGTAGAACTTGTCAGCCCCCTCGGCATGTTCGAAATTCTCGGCAAGCCGCCAGTTCACGATAACGGCGACGGCAATCACCCAGTGCAACAACATGGCGACCTTGGAATAACGGGCATTGGTGTTCATGGCGTCCCCTCCAGTCAGATTTTGCGCAACATTATCACGCGGCGCAGCACCGGCAAGCATATGCTTGCGGCAATCGCCCCGCTTGCTAGGAAGACGGCATGAGCAAGCAAGCCATCATTCCAGATCAACCGGCATTGAAGCGCGTGGGCGCAAAGGTGCGCAAGCGGCTCGCAGAGGATCCGCTGGCCTATAAGGTCGAGACAGATGTAGCGGAAATCTTCGCCGTCGGAGATTTCCTCTCCCCCGGTGAATGCGAGCGGCTGGTGAACATGATCGACGCCGTGGCCGAGCCGAGCAAGCTGTTCGAAACGCCCTATTCCCAAGGGTTCCGCACATCCTATTCGGGCGATCTTGACCCAACCGATCCCTTTGTCATCGGCATATCACGCCGGATTGACGATTTCATGGGCATTGCGCCTGAACTGGGCGAGAGCATCCAGGGCCAGCGCTATGCGCCGGGGCAGGAATTCAAGCCGCATAATGACTGGTTCTATACCGACCAACCCTATTGGGAGGCAGAGAACAAGCGCGGCGGGCAGCGTTGCTGGACCGCCATGGCCTTTCTCAACGCGGTGGAGGAAGGCGGTGACACCCACTTCACCGAGGTCGGTATCAAGATCGCCCCGCAGCCGGGCGCGCTGCTGGTGTGGAACAATGCCTTACCCGACGGCACGCCCAATGAAGGGACCATGCATGCCGGCACCCCGGTGGTGCGCGGCACCAAATATGTCATCACCAAATGGTATCGAACGCGAAAATGGACCTGAAAATCAAGGCTTTGCGAGGGCCTCTGCAATCAGTTTGCGGCTGTTCGCCACGCCATAGAGCGCGATAAAGCTGCCCATGCGAGGCCCCTGCGCACTACCCAGCAGTGTCTCATAAAGGCATTTGAACCAGTCGCGCAGATTCTCGAAGCCATGGGCTTCATCCTTGCCGATTTCATAGACGACGGTCTGAATATCCGCCGCGGGCACATCTTCCGCCATTCCGGCCAGTGCCTCGTCCAGCGCCCGCAACGCGTCCGCTTCATTTGGGGCAGGAGCGCGCTTGTTGAGCGTCGGCGCCACGAAATCGCGATTATAGGCCAACGCGCAATCGACCAGCGCATTCAGTTCGGGATGATGCGCCGGATCGGCATCATGGATGTAATTGCCGAGATAGGACCACACCTGCTCGTGATTGGCCTCTGCCCCCAGCACACCGACCAGATTGAGCAGCAAGCCATAGGTCACCGGCAGCGTATCACCCGCGCCCTTGCGCTCCTCATCGGTCACGCCGAGCAAGTGCCACACCGGATTGCCCAGCTGCTTGTCCAGCTCCTGCTGCGCCAGATTGCCACGGAACTGCCAGTAATCATCCACCGCACGCGGGATCACGCCCACATGCAGGCTCTTCGCGCTCTTGGGATTGGGGAAGATGTAGAAACCCAGACTGTCATCGCTGCCATAGGTAAGCCATTCCTCAATCGTCAGGCCATTGCCCTTGGACTTGGAAATCTTCTCCCCATTGGCATCGAGGAATAGCTCGTAAATCAGTCCCTCCGGCTTGCGCCCGCCAAGGATCTTGGCGATCTTGCCCGACTGCACGCCGCTATCGGTAAGATCCTTGCCATACATCTCGTAATCGACACCCAGCGCGACCCAGCGCATGGCCCAATCGACCTTCCATTGCAGCTTGGCCTGCCCACCCAGGATCGACTGTTCGACCGTCTCTCCATCATCTTCGAAACGTACGATACCAGCTTCGGCATCGACGACTTCCAGCGGCACTTGGAGAACATCGCCGCTCTTCTGGCTGATCGGCAGGACGGGTGAATAGGTCTTGCGCCGTTCCTCGCGCAGGGTCGGCAGCATGACGTCCATGATCGCCTGATAATTGCGCAGGACATTCTTCAGCGCCTCGTCGAACCCGCCCGCATTATAGCGGTCACTGGCGGCGACGAATTCGTAGTCAAACCCGAACTGGTCAAGGAATTCGCGCAGCATCGCATTGTTGTGATGCGCGAAGCTCTCGTGTCCCTTGTCAAACGGATCAGGGATACGGCTTAGTGGCTTGTTGAGATTGGCCGCCATCATTTCCTGGTTCGGGACATTGTCCGGCACCTTGCGCAGCC
>JAGREF010000350.1:3457-4346 GCA_020446665.1 Sphingomonadaceae bacterium | reverse complement strand
GGCCCGCCGGTGATGGCGACGCTGATCGCGGAAATCTACGGCCCGGATGAAGCCACGCGCCGCGCCACGGCAGAGCAGGTGGAACAGGTTTTCAAATCCGTGCCCTTCATTGTCGATGTTGATAACAGCTTTGGCGAGCATGTGCCGCAATTGCGGCTGGTGCCGGATCGTGACCGGCTGGATTATTACGGCCTGTCCGAAAGGCAGGTCTATGACAGTATCGGGGCGCTGCTGGGCGATCAGGTGGTTGGCTATGTCCCGCAGGGGCTGGGCCGCACGCCGTTGCCGATTCAGGTCGGGCTGGACCAGAGCCAGCGCAGCTGGAGCCAGGCGCTGGGGGCCACCCCGGTTGCTGTTTCGCAGGGGGCGATGGGGCCGCAACTGATCCGGCTGGATCAGGTGGTCGATGTCTCGCTGAGCGAAGGCGGCAAGTCAATTTTCCGGCGCGACGGGCGCGGCGTGGCGATGGTGACGGCAGAACTGGCCGGACGATACGAAGCGCCCATTTACGGAATGATCGCTGTCGATGATGCACTCGACAATGTCGATTGGGCGAAACAGGGGCTGGTGAAGCCCGAAATCGCGCTCAATGGCCAGCCTGCCAATGAAGAGCAGCCGACGCTGCTATGGGATGGCGAATGGGAGATTACCTGGGTCACGTTCCGCGATATGGGTGCTGCCTTCATGGTCGCTTTGCTGGGCATTTATGTGTTGGTTGTGGCGCAATTCCAGAGCTTCCGCCTGCCGCTGGTGATCCTTACTCCGGTGCCGCTGACACTGGTGGGGATCGTGCTGGGACATATCCTGTTTCAGGCCCCTTTCACCGCCACCAGCATGATCGGCTTTATCGCGCTGGCCGGGATTATCGTGCGCAATTCGATCCTGCTGG
>JAGREF010000350.1:3055-3274 GCA_020446665.1 Sphingomonadaceae bacterium | reverse complement strand
CTGCTGACGGTGCTGGTGATTCCGGCAATCTATGTCGTGCTGCGGGACGATGGCCGCCCGATGACGATCCTCAGCCGCAAGCATGATGAGGAGGAAAGCCCGGCATGAGCAGTGAAACCCTCGTATGTCCGTCCTGCCTTGCCTTGAACCGGGTGCCTGCAGAGCGTCTGAGGGAAGGGCCGCAATGCGGGAAATGCAAGGCGGCGCTGGTCAGTGACC
>JAGREF010000350.1:0-2985 GCA_020446665.1 Sphingomonadaceae bacterium | reverse complement strand
TCTGGGCGCCCTGGTGCGGACCGTGCCGGAGCATGGCCCCGGCCTATGCCGCTGCGGCACAGGCGATGGCGGGGGCGGCCATTTTCGTAAAGCTTGATACTGATGCACAGCAGCAGGCGGGGGCAGCCCATGCCATCCGATCCATCCCCACGCTGGCATTGTTCCGGAATGGGCGTGAAGTCGCACGGCAAGCAGGCGCAATGCCGCAATCGGCCATCATGAACTGGATAAACGGGCTGATCTGATCAGGGCTCTAGCGCCCGATGATCCGCGCAAAAGTTGCCGCACCGCCGCCACTATGCATGCGGGCTGTATTGCGGTCCCGCTGGCGCGGGGTGGTGTTACCCGCCAGCGCATCCAGCATATCGCTCGCCCCCAGCATGCGGTCACTATCAACCTTGTAAAATACCTGCTTGCCTTCGCGGCGCGTGGTAACGAGCGAAGCCTTGCGCAGGATTGCCAGCTGCTGCGAGAGGCCGGGCTGGGCAATGCCGGTCAGTTCCTCGATTTCACCCACCGCATGGGCATCATCCTTGATCGCGCAGAGAATCTGCAGGCGCACGGGATGAGCAATGGCGCGCAGCAAATCGGCATTGCCAGAAAAATCACGGTCGGGGGCAGTGCTGTCCATCACCTATTTTCCCTTTACCGGCCGGAAAAACCAGTCGCCCGGACCTTCTGCGTCGAACAGGCCGGCTGCGCTTTCCTCGGGCGGGCGCACAAGTTCCTCACCCGGCTGCCAGTTTGCGGGGACCAGCGCATTGCTCCGTTCCGCTTCCTGCAAGGCGCGCAAGAGACGCAGCATTTCCGGGATCGAGCGCCCGACATTGGGTGGATAGCAGATGCAGGCCCGCAAAATTCCGCGCGGTGCAATGAAGAAGGTGGAGCGCACAGTGGAGGCATCCTGCGCATCCGCGCTGAGCATGCCATATGCCCGCGCAATCTCCATGGTCGGGTCTTCGACAATCGGGAACTCGACCTTGACGCCGGTCATTTCATGAATGGTGCGGATCCAGGCGAGGTGCGAATAGAGACTATCAACCGAAATCCCCATCAGCGTGCAGCCCAGCTCTTCAAATTCGCCCGCCGCGCGCGCCAGCGCCACAAATTCGCTGGTGCAAACGGGGGTGAAATCGGCCGGGTGAGCGAAGAGGACGACCCAGCGATCTGCGAGCATTTCAAGGTCGATCGGCCCCTGTGTGCTGCGCGCGGCAAAGCGCGGAACAACATCGCCGATGCGCAAGGGTGCTATTTCTTCCAATTCCGTGCGTTCCCCATCCATCCTGCAGCCTCTTTAGCGGGCTGCGCATCTTGACGCAAGTTACATACATGATTATTTACTATCTGAAACTGAATGGAGCGAGGTATAAGCTATGGAGAACGTCATGACTGACGATGCCCTTGCGGCGGCTTCGCGCGTGGTCGAAAAAACGCTGCTGGGCGATGCACAATCGTCTGTGGTGAAGACCTTTTTTGACGAAGCGACCTTTACTGCCACGCATGTGGCGCACGATCCGGTAACGCGGCAGGCCGCGATCATCGATTCCGTGCTGGATTACGATCCGGCTGCGGGCGAAATATCGCGTAAATCTGCGGATGAAGTGATTGCCTATGTCCGGGCAGAGGGTCTGGAAGTGACATGGCTGCTGGAAACGCATGCCCATGCTGACCACCTGTCTGCTGCCCCCTATCTGCAGGACCAGCTGGGCGGGCAGATTGCCATCGGTGCGGACATTACCAAGGTGCAGCACAGTTTCGGTATCCTGTTCAATGAAGATACCGGTTTTGCGCGCAACGGTTCGCAGTTCGACATGCTGTTTTCCGATGGAGATAGTTTCAAAATCGGTGAAATTGATGTCGTTGTGCTGCATGTTCCCGGCCATACGCCTGCTGATCTGGCCTATGTCGTGGGTGATGCGGTGTTTCCGGGCGATACGATCTTCATGCCCGATTTCGGCACGGCGCGGGCGGATTTTCCGGGCGGGGATGCACAGCAGCTCTATCGTTCGATCCGGCGGCTGCTTGCGCTTCCCGGCAATGCGCGGCTGTTCCTGTGCCATGATTACAAGGCGCCGGGGCGCGATGAATATGCGTGGGAGACCACCATTCGCGCAGAACGCGAAAACAATATCCATGTGAAGGAAGGCGTGGCCGAGGATGACTTCGTTGCCATGCGCACCGCGCGTGATGCCACGCTGGGCATGCCGCGCCTGATCATGCCGTCCATCCAGATCAACATGCGAGCGGGCCATTTCCCCGAGCCGGAAGATAACGGCACACGCTACATCAAGATACCGCTCACAGGCGTCTGACCACCACTTCCGGCGATGCGGAATATGCGTCACCGGCTGGGAGAATAGTAATGGAAGTCAAGCAACTCGACGATACGCTCTCCGTCCGCGGGCAGATTGCCCCAGCAGAAGTGGCGGAGGCTGCCGCGATGGGGTTCCGCTCCATCATCTGCAACCGCCCCGATGGCGAACAGCCCCATCAGCCGGATGCAGAGGCTATTGCCGCTGCGGCAGGTGCTGCGGGCATGGAATTCTGCCATATTCCGATTGTGCCCGGGCAGATCACACCGGAAAAGATCGCCGCCTTTGAAGCGGCGCTGAAGGACCTGCCGGGGCCAATCCTGGCCTATTGTCGCACGGGCACGCGCAGCGCGATGCTGTGGGGCCTGCACAAGGCACCGGAACTGGGCGCGGATGGTGCCATGCAGGCAGCTGCCGATGCAGGCTGCGACATCGCTCAGGCCCGGCCTCTGATCGAACAGCGCGCCAGCTAAGGCCGCGCGGGGAGTTTACGAATGCCCGACGGGTCGCACCCAGCTGCTTCCCCCGATGCAGCACCCCCGGGCAGGCGGGCTGGCTCTCCATCCTCCGGAGGGCTGGCCCGCCACCTGCCGATTCTCGACTGGAGCCGGCACTATAATTCTTCCATCCTGACCAGCGATCTGATCGCCGCGGTGATCGTCACCATCATGCT
>JAGREF010000024.1 GCA_020446665.1 Sphingomonadaceae bacterium | reverse complement strand
ATCATGTCCTTGGCGCGGCCGACGATGAACAGATAGCCATCGGCCATATAGCCCATATCGCCCGTATCCAGCCAATCGCCCTTGCCATCAGTGCTTGGTACCAGACATTCCTCGGTCGCTTCCGGGTTGCGGAAATAGGAATGCATTACGCTGGTTCCACGACACCAGACCTTGCCGATCTGATGGTCGCCCTTGATCTCGTCATTGGCGCCGCGGATCACCACTTCCATGTCGCGGATCGGCTTGCCGCAATTGACGATGGCGCGATAGCGGGCCGGGCGCGACAGATCGCGCTGCGCGCCGGACAGCGTTTCTTCCTCGACCAGTTCGACCTTGATCCCTTCGCCCGGCGGCATGACGGTGACGGCCAGCGTGGCCTCTGCCAGACCATAGGATGGGGTGAAGGCATTGGCCCTGAACCCGGCAGAGGCAAAGGCGTTGACGAAATTCTGCATCACGTCAGGCCGGATCATGTCGGCGCCATTACCGGCCAGCCGCCAGCGCGACAGGTCAAAACGTTCCGCGACATTGCTCTGGCTGGATATGCGCCGGGCACAGATGTCATAGCCGAATGTCGGGGAGTAAGAGAGCGTATTGCCCTTGTTGCGGCTGATCAGATCCAGCCATGCCAGCGGGCGACGGGCGAAATGTTCGGTCTTGAGCAGATCGGCGGAGGCCTGATTTGCGATCAATGACAGGAAGCAGCCGACCAGCCCCATATCGTGATACCAGGGCAGCCAGCTGACGCAGCGATCATCTTCGCCAATATCCATCGAATGGGCATGGCCGGCCAGATTGTTGAGCAGTGCCTTGTGCGTTACCGCCACACCTGTCGGGAAGCGGGTCGAGCCGCTGGAATATTGCAGATAGCAAATATCGTCCGGGCCGACTTCAGGCAGGGTGCATTCAGGGTCTGGCTCTTGGGCGAAATCCTCCCAGCTGGTGCCGATGCATCCCTGACGGTTAGCGGCAGCCTTGGCCATTTCGCCAATTTCGCCGGGATAGATCAGCATCAGCGGATCGGAACTGTTCAGCTGCACGGAGAGCTGGTCAATATAGCTTTCCTTGCCGCCAAAGCTGGTCGGCAGGGGCAGCGGCACGGGCCATGCACCGGCATAGACAACACCGCAAAAGAGCGAGGCGAAATCTGGCCCGGTTTCCGCGATCAGCGCGATCCGGTCACCCTTGTTCACCCCGGCTGCAATCAGGCGGCGCGCCCAGCCAAGCGCGTCCTCACGCATTTCGCTATAGGTATAGACCCGCTCCAGCGTTCCGCGCATGTCATGGAAATTGAGCCCTTTGGCGCTGCGCGCGGCATAGTCCACCGCTTCATTGAAGGTGGCAAAATCCGACCTGCGGCGCGGCAGGGGGCAATCATTGGGCGTTGGCGTCAGTGCGGCATCAGTCATGGCTGCGTTGCGAAACCCGTCCTTTTTTGCCAAAAATGGCGTTATTACAGTTCCTTGGCGAAACAGACCCCGGCGTCACGCCTTTGAAACTTTCCCATTTCCTAATGAGTGTGGCACGAATAAGGCCAATGAGAGAAGCCGATCCTGCCGAGCGCCGGAAAAAGCGCCCCCCAAAACCGCTCGATTCCGCGCGTCTGGAGGAGCTTGCCCTAGCCTATGTGGCCCGCTTTGCAACCAGCGCGGCCAAGCTGCGTACCTATTTGAGACGCAAATTGCGCGAGCGTGGCTGGTCGGAAGAGGGCGAGCCACAGGTGGAGGCGCTGGTCAGTCGCTATGTCGAACTGGGCTATGTCGATGATGCCAGCTTTGCCCGGATGCGCGCGGGCGGCTTGCTTCAGCGCGGCTATGGCGCAAGGCGCGTGGCGCAGGTGCTGCATGCGGACGGGATCGCAGAGGAATTGCGCGAGGATGTTGCGCCCGGCGAGGTAGCGCAGAGGCGCGCTGCGCTGGCGCTGGCCCGGCGGCGGCGTTTCGGGCCGTTTGGCGAATTGCCTGACCGGGACAGACGGGAAAAGCAGATTGCCGCCATGCTGCGCGCAGGCCATGGCATGGGCCATGTAATCGCGCTAGTGGATGCGCAAAGCATTGCCGAAGCGGAAGAATGGCTCGCCGAGGCTGAAGAGGATGACATGCCATGACCCGATTCGCATCTCTGTTGCTGGCGCTTGGCATGCTGGCTGCCTGTTCCCCGCAGGGGGAAGCCACCACCAGCGCCCCGGTCCGGACGGAAAGCAGCAAGCATCCGGTTTCCGGCCTGGAAGTGGTGCCGCTCACCGTCACCAGCGGCGGCAAGAGGCACAAGTTCCGGGTGGAAGTGGCGGCCAGCGATGCCGAACAGGGCAGGGGGCTGATGTTCCGCACCGAGCTGGGCCCGGATGAAGGGATGATTTTCCCGCGCAAAGTGCCGACCATGGCCAGCTTCTGGATGAAGAACACGCCGCTGCCGCTGGATATCATCTTCATCGGGCCAGACGGACGGATCATCAACATAGCCGCCCGCACCACCCCCTATTCGCTTGATCTGGTCAATTCGCAAGGCCCGACCAGCGCGGTGCTGGAACTGATCGGCGGGCGTACAGAGGAACTGGGGATCAAGGCGGGGGACAGTGTGGAGTGGCAAGGCCATGAATGGTGACCTTCCGACTTGGCGAAGCGGCTCGAATCGGCTAGTCGCGCGGCCATGAATTTCCTGATGAAGCTCTTCACCTGGTGGGATGGCGCGACCATCACCACATTGCTCAACAGCGCGATGACCGGCGTGCATGTCGGCACCGATGCGCAGGGCAATCGCTATTACCGCGGGAAAAAGCCGAATGCGCAAGGGAATGAGCGCCGCTGGGTGATCTATGCTGGCAGCAATGATTCCAGCCGCGTGCCCGCTGAATGGCATGGCTGGCTGCATGGCGCCGGTGATGATGTGCCGGAAAGCTTCCTGCCGCCCGCGCGTATCTGGGAAGCGGACTATACGCCCAATGTCACTGGCTCTCCGGCGGCCTATCGCCCGGCCGGGGCGCTGGAACAGGGGGGCAAGCGCGCCCGTGCCACCGGCGATTACGAGGCGTGGAGCCCGGATGCCTGACATGCGCCCAGCGCCAGCTCGATCCCTGCTGGTCCTGCCCTTGCTGGCGCTGATGGCTGCCTGCACTCAAGAGGCCCCGCCGCAGCCCAAGGCGGAAGCGACGGAAGTGCCCAAGGAATTGCAGTCCACCCCGCCGGCCGCCGTGTCTGACGCGGCGCAGATCGGCACCCCCATGGCAGAGCGTGTGGCAACTTTGGGCCTGCTCAACAAACGCAACAATCTCTCGCAAGACCTGAAGATGAAGCCCGGCGAATCACGGCGGCTGGGCGATATCATTGTGCGGCTGGATGCCTGCGAGCGCACAGCGCCGTGGGAAATGCCGCAGGAAACCGGCGCATTCGTGCAAGTGCTGGTGCAACGGCGCGGCGCGGATGATGACAAGTGGGACAAGGTCTTTTCCGGCTGGCTGTTCAAACGCAGCCCGTCGCTGAATGTGGTCGAACACCCGATCTATGATGTCTGGGTGAAAGATTGCGCGATGCGCTTCCCCGGTGAAGATGCGCCCGCTCCGGCGGCTGCTGCATCCCCGGCTCCAGCCTCAACTCCGGCTCCGGCCCCGTCTCCCTCCGCTTCGGCAAACGCGCAATAGGCTTGCGGGATGGTCAGCGCCGGGTTGCCCTGCGCCTGTGCCACCAGTTTGCAATAATCGCTCTGATCCAGCGGCATCGCGCCTAGTGAGGCGAGGTGATCGGTCATGAACTGGCAATCGAGCAGGCGGAATCCGCCCCGGCGCATCATCGCCACCAGCCAGGCCAGCGCCACTTTGGAGGCATTGTCTGCGCGGCTGAACATGCTTTCGCCGCAGAACACACGGTCAAAGGATACGCCGTAGAGCCCGCCGACCAGCTTGCCTTCCAGCCAGCATTCGATGGAATGGGCGTGGCCTTCCTCGTTCAGCACGCCATAGCTGCGGGCGATGCGCGCGCTGATCCAGCTTTCCGGATGGCCGGGGCGCGGCGCGGCGCAGGCCTGCACGACTTCGGCAAAGGCGGCGTTGCAGGTGACGGTAAAGTGATCGCGCGCCACCAGCTTGCGCAGGCTCTTGGACAGGTGGAACCCCTCCAGCGGAATAATGGCTCGCTCACGAGGTTCGACCCAGAATATCTCCGGATCCTCGCGGCTATCGGCCATCGGGAAAATCCCGTTGCGATAGGCCAGCAGCAACAGATCACCGGGGATCAGCGGAGGGGAGGGCGCATGCACCGCGCCATGATAGCAAGTCTGGTGCGGTGCCAAAAGGTCATGCTTGCCAAGACAGGTAGGAGTGAGTAGAGGCGCGGCTCGCTAGCTGCAGGGGTGTAGCTCAGCTGGTAGAGCATCGGTCTCCAAAACCGAGGGCCACGGGTTCGAATCCTGTCACCCCTGCCATTCTCCCCGAAAAATTGTGCCCTTTTCACCGCCTCAGGCGGCGGAGTTCGGCCATTTTGCGCGAATCCTGAACGAATGCCGACCGGGCATTTCAGGAACCTGTAAGGCCAAGCGTGTATTTCTATCGACGAACGGAATGTTCGAGGAGAAAGAAATATGTCGAGCCTTACCTTCCGCAGCAGCCGCCCCGATAGCTGGACCATGCCGCGCGCACATCGCGACGCATCGCAGCGCTACATGGCTTATGGCCCGATCCGCCCGATGGAAGAACCGGGCCTGATCGAAAAGCTCGCCAGTATTTTCCGCCGCTGACCCCAGCGGCAGCACCCGGAGAGCCGGAGGTCAGTATTCCTCCGGCTCTTCCGGCGTATCGACATGAAAATCCTTGCCCGCAGTCTTGTCGCCTCGTGCCAGCTTGAACACTACGCCTGACAGCAGGGCCAGCGCCAGCAGGTTTGGCAGGGCCATCGCCGCGTTGGAAATGTCGCCGAAACGCCAGACCAGCTGCGAGGGCAAGGTCGCGCTGAGATAGATCATCACGCACCACAGCACGCGCCAGGCGATATGCAGCGCCTTTTCGCCCTTGCGGTTGGATCCCGGCACGCGGTCATAGATGAAGGTGATCGCGCGCTCGCCGTAATAGGACCATGTGAGCAGCGTGGTGAAGACGAACAGGATCAGCGCAATACTGGCCACCAGCGTACCCAGCGGAACACCGCCGATCAGCGTGGGGAAGGCGGCAGCAAAGGCACCTGAAGTCGTGACGAAGCCGCTCGCGGCGGTCGTGCCGAGATCGGATTGCCAGACATGCTTCACCGCTTCACCCTGATAGGTGAAATCGCCTTCCACTGTCAGGATCACCAGTGCGGTCATGGTGCAGATCACGATCGTATCGATGAAGGTGCCCAGCATCGCCATGCGGCCCTGGGTTTCGGGATCGTCGGTCTGCGCGACAGCATGGGCAATCGGTGTGGAACCTTGCCCGGCTTCGTTGGAGAACAGCCCGCGCGCCACGCCGGCGCGGATAGCCAGAATGATCATTGCCCCGGCAAAGCCGCCGCTCGCGCTTTGCGCGTTAAACGCCCCCGAAAAGATGCGGCTGAAGGTTTCCGGGATGTCCTGAATGTTCAGGATCAGGGCGGTCAGCGCCATGATGATATAGGCAGCTGCCATGATCGGTACGATCTTGTCGGCGACATTGCCGATTGATTTGATCCCGCCAATAATGACCACGAACACGGCAATGGCAACGATTGCACCGCCCAGCCAGCGTTCGATCCCGAATAATTCGTTGAGCCCGCTGGCCACTTCATTCGATTGGATCGAATTACCCGTGACCAGTGCAGAAAACAGCGTGCCGATGCAGAACACCACCGCCAGCCAGGTCCATTTCGGGCCAAGGCCCATCATGATGTAGCTCATCGGGCCGCCGCGTTTCACCCCATCGCTGGTGGTTTCGCGGTAACGGATGGCGAGCGCCCCCTCGGCAAAGGCCAGCGCCATGCCAAATAGCGCGGTGATCCACATCCAGAACACTGCACCCGGCCCGCCCAGTGCGATGGCGGTGGCGACACCGGCAAGATTGCCTGTGCCGACCTGCCCCGAAAGTGCCGTGGAAAGCGCAGCGAATGGGGAGATTTCCCCCGATCCCTGACCTTTGCGGCCTGCGAACAGTCCTTTGATGGCGCTGCCGAATTTGATAATGGGGTAAAATCGCAGCCCGATCATGAACCACAGGCCCACGCTTAGCAGGATCAGCGCCAGCGGAGGGAAGGCGATGACCTGTTCGCCATTCCAGGTGCCACCCCAGATAAAATCCGAAATGTTGGTCACCGGTTGAACCAGGCGTTCACCAAGCGTGGCGGATGGGCTGTTAGCCATGCGAATTTCGTCCCCTCGACAATCCCTCGAAAGGACGCAGGCTAGCCACACGCGCCGCGTGGCGCCAGCCCCAAAGTTTCACCCGCAACTGAATGGAGGCAGATATGCGCACATATCTTGCTTTTCCCATGCACCACGCCTAGATGGGCGCTGTCTTCCGACATCGGAGAAAAAATTGCCCCTCCCGGACTTGAACCGGGGCGGCGATGGACCCATCCCGGAAGGCATGTATGTTCAACAAGGCAGCGAGAGCTGAAATCATGGCCAAAACCAGCCCCGGCGAATTCATCCGCCAGGTCCGCAGTGAAGCATCCAAAGTGGTGTGGCCCACGCGGCAGGAAACCGTCACTACGGCGATTTTCGTGTTTATCATGATGGTGCTGCTCGCGCTGTTCTTCCTCGGCGTCGATACGGTGTTTGGCTGGATTGTGAGCCAGCTGCTGACGCTGGCCTGATCGCCATAGCGCCCAGATATTCTAGACAGGACACAGATTTACATGGCTCGCTGGTACATCATCCACGCCTATTCCGGTTTCGAGAACAAGGTGCGCGATTCGATCATTTCCGAAGCGGAACGGCTGGGTCTGGCCGAAGCGGTGGAAGCGGTGGAAGTGCCCACGGAAACCGTCACCGAGGTGAAGCGCGGCAAGAAGGTTCAGGTCGAGCGTAAATTCATGCCCGGCTATGTGCTGGCCAAGCTGAAAATGACCGATGATGTCTATCACCTTGTGAAGAACACGCCCAAGGTCACCGGCTTCCTCGGCACCAATAACAAGCCGCAGCCGATCAGCGAGAAAGAGGCCGCCCGCTATTTCGGCGGCGTCGAAGAAGCCCGCGCCGCACCCAAGAAAGACATCAGCGTCGATTACGAAATCGGCGATCAGGTCAAGGTGCTCGACGGCCCCTTCGCCAGCTTCAACGGCGTGGTGGAAGAGCTCGATTTCGACAAGGCGAAGGTCAAGGTCTCCGTCTCCATCTTCGGCCGCGCCACCCCGGTGGAGCTGGACTTCGAACAGGTCGAACTGGTGAAGTAAGAGGCTCGCGACTATGCGATCTGAAACAGGGGCGCTGCACTGTGAGTGTGGCGCCCCTTTTCATTGGCGCTTCCGATCAGGCCGCGCGAGGATGCAGCCATGAAAACCCGCCCCGCTATCTGCAACCGCAAGCGCCGCTTCGCCAGTGTGGAGGCAGCCGAAGAGGTCGCCCGCACCGCATCCGTCAAACTGCGCGCCTATCGCTGCGCGTTGTGCAGGCAATATCACCTCACCAGCCGGACCAAGGGGATGAAGACCCCGCGCTGGGAATTGGAGCGGTAGGGCGAAATCACGAGGCCATGCTTTCCCTGCTCGCCCCTGTCGCCCCATCCCGATATTGAATGTGTGTGTCCGCGCAATTCGGCCAAATTGCTTGCATTGTGGGGCAGAATCGCTATGTGCGCGCCTTCTTCCGGCTTTCGGTCGGGGAAACCGTGCGGGAGGCTTGCTCAGGCAGGCTGCTGGACCGCTTAACATGACGGTGCATTTGCGGGCGCTCCGCGCTGCACCCGACAGTGTGAAAGGAGGCCATCATGGCCAAGAAGATTGACGGCTATATCAAGCTGCAGGTGCCTGCGGGCACTGCCAACCCGTCGCCCCCGATCGGCCCTGCGCTGGGTCAGCGCGGCGTCAACATCATGGAATTCTGCAAGGCGTTCAACGCGGCGACCGACAGCCTGGAAAAGGGCATGCCGATCCCCACGATCATCACTGTCTTTGCTGACAAGAGCTTCACCTTTGTCACCAAGACCCCGCCTGCCAGCTTCCTGATCAAGAAGGCTGCCAACCTCAAGTCGGGCTCGAAGGAGCCGGGCAAGGTGTCTGCCGGAACGATCAAGCGTTCGCAGCTCGCTGAAATCGCTGAGACCAAGATGAAGGATCTCAACGCAAACGATATCGAACAGGCAACCAAGATCATCGAAGGCTCTGCCCGTTCGATGGGCCTCGACGTGGTGGAGGGCTAAGGACATGGCAAAGCAGACCAAGAAGCAGAAGGTTCTCGCCCAGCTCGACAGCGAAAAGCTGTATACGGTGGAAGAAGCCCTCGCGACCCTGCGCGAACACAAGAGCAAGTTTGACGAAACCGTCGAAGTTGCGATGAATCTGGGTGTTGACCCGCGTCACGCCGACCAGATGGTGCGCGGCATGGTGTCGCTGCCTTCGGGCACCGGCAAGGAAGTGCGCGTCGCTGTGTTCGCCAAGGGCGACAATGCTGACAAGGCACTGGCTGCCGGCGCTGACAAGGTTGGCGCAGAAGACCTGATGGAAGACATGCAGGCCGGCAACCTCAACTATGACCGCGTGATCGCAACGCCCGACATGATGGGTGTGGTTGGTCGTCTTGGTAAGGTGCTGGGCCCCAAGGGCCTGATGCCGAACCCCAAGCTGGGCACGGTGACGCCGAATGTGGAACAGGCCG
>JAGREF010000349.1 GCA_020446665.1 Sphingomonadaceae bacterium | reverse complement strand
ATCATCTTGCACGGGCCGCACCAGTCGGCCCAGAAATCGACCAGAACGGGCTTGCTGGATTCGAGCACATCGCTCTGGAAACTGGCATCGGTAACGGCAATCGTCGCCATGGGAATTCTCCTGAAACTGCTTGTTACCTATCTAGGAAATGATCCGTTTCAGACAAGCCGCAGTTCGGCAAAGCTTTCCTGTCTTGTGGACAAGCCCGGTTTGCGCTGCGCCAGCACCTCCGCCGGAAGCTCGATCAGGCGGGGCGCTTGCGTGTAAAGCAAGGCCGCACGGATCACCCGCCCCGGATAGATTTGCGCCAGCGCCGCTGCATAGGCACCCATCTGGCGCAGCGTCGCCTCCGGCACCTGTTTCAGCGCAGCGGGCGGGCGGCGCGACGTCTTGAAATCGACCAGCGTCACTTCGCTGTCGGTCACCAGCAGCCGGTCCACCCTGCCCGCGACGACCTGCCCCTCGACCACAGCGGCCAGAGGGACTTCTGCCAGCCCGTCCGGACCGAAAATCTCGGCAAAGCCTGGCTCGTCCAGCACCGCCAGTGCCGAACGGAGCATGTCCTCCCGCAACGTTTCGTCCAGTTCGCCCGCTTGCCGCGTGAGCCAGTTTCGAGCCTGCTCTTCGCGGTCATCCGGCGCTATCACCGGCAAGCGTTCAAGCAAGCGATGCAGCAGCACGCCGCGCCTGGCCGCTTCGCGCGCTACATCGGGCGGCAGGGGCGGATCGGCGCCCTGCTCTTCCCCGACTGACGAGGGAGCCAGCGGCCTCGGTGGCTTTGGTTCCGGGCCAACAGGATTGGCGGCCCAGTCAGGCAAGGGGCCCAGCGGGTCTGCGACAGCAGAGGCGGTGGTGAGCGGCACCCTTTCACCCAGACCGCCCCACTCATGGGCGGTTTCCCAGATCGGATCCTGGACGGGTTCGCCATCAAACAACTGCACAAGCCGCGCAAACCAGCTGTTTGCGGCAGGCTCCTCTTCCCGCGAACCCAGCGCACCGCCTACATATAGCGCCTCCTCCGCGCGGGTCATGGCGACATAGAGCAGCCGCCAATGTTCCTGCATTTCGGCGGCCTTGTTCGCTTCCGCAACAGACTGCAAAGGCGCAGGCAAATCGTCCTTGCGCTCCGGCAGCATGGGGACTTTGCGCCCCATCTCCCCGGCAACCTCTTCAACCAGGTCGAGCGAACCGGCCTGCTTGTTGTCAGGATTAGCCACGGCATCGGCCAGGATCACGATGGGCGCCTGCAAACCCTTGGAGCCATGCACGGTCATCACCCGCACGAGGCCCCCCGCCCCATCATTCTCGCGCTTCAACTCGCCATCGCCGGCATCGAACCAGCGGATGAAGCCCTGCAGGCTGGCAGTATGCGCGCTGGCATAGGCATGTGCGGCGTTGAGCAATTCGTCTATCGGATCATTGGCTTCGCTGCCCAGCCGCGCGACCAGTTTTTGCCGCCCGCGCCATGGCCCGACCAATATCCAGTGCAGCAGGGCCTGTGGTGTTTCGAAATCTGCAAGGTTGAGCAGGTCACGCAGCCGCGCGACGGTTTCCACCACCATGGGCTCTCTGGAATCGCGCAAATGGCGCCACAGCGATACGCCCTTCTCGCGATAGCCATGCTCCAGCAGAGCATCCTGCGACCACCCGCCCAGCGGAGAGACCAGCAGGCTGGCAAGCGACAGATCGTCCAGCGGCTGAGCGGCAAAGCGGAGCGCCGCCATCAAATCCTTCACCGCCAAAGGTGCGCCCAGCCGAAGCCGGTCCACACCCGCCACCGGCACACCCGCCGCATGCAGCCGTGCGACAATCAGCCCGGCCAGTTCCTTGCGCGAGCGGACCAGCACCATGATGTCGCCCGGCCCGGCGTTGCGCGGTGCGCCCTTCTTCTTGTGCAGCGGGAAGCCCTTATCCAGCCAGCTGCGCACCTGCATGGCGATCTTGTCTGCCATCAGCCGCTCGGGCGGGGAAAGCCATTTGGGCGTGTCCACTTCCTCACCATCGCTTCCGTCATCGCCGACGCCAGCCTTTACCGGCTGCCACAAGGTGACGAGGCCAGGCCGCTTGTCGCCAGCATGATCCGCTGGCGCGCGGTCGAGGCCAATGGCTGCATGGCCAATCGCCGCCAGTGCGCGGTTGACGAATTCCAGCACCACCTGCGCGGTGCGATAGGATTGCCCAAGATCCAGTTCCTGCAATTCGCGCGGTACAAGATTGCTGCGCAGGCGCGCGGCATTCTCTGCTGCTGCCTTGATCTTGGCGGCAAAGAATTCACGCGCGAGGCGGAAGTTTTCCGGGCTCGTCCCCTGGAAACCGAAGATCGCCTGCTTGTAATCCCCGACCACGAAGAGCGTGCGCAGCTTTTCGCCATGTTGCCCTTCGCCGTCCCAGTAATCATCCGTCAGCGCCTTGATGATCGACCACTGGTCCGCATTGGTATCCTGCGCTTCATCGACCAGCACATGGTCGAATTGCCGGTCCAGCTTGTAGCGGATCCATGCAGAGACAGACTGGTCAGAAAGGAGCTTGGCAGCTTCCCTGATCTGGTCATTGAAGTCGATAAAGCCTTCGCGCTTTTTCGCGTCATCCCACTCCAATGCAAAGCGGCGGCCAAGCGCAAGCGCGGGGGCAAGCCGGGCGGCGAAATCCAGCGTCATTTGCAAGCCCATCACTCGCACAAGGCTGTTCTTCACGCGCTCGCTGGCTTCGGCGAAGGCAGGGTCGCAGGTCTTGGGCAGCTTGCCATTGCCGTTCTTG
>JAGREF010000348.1 GCA_020446665.1 Sphingomonadaceae bacterium | reverse complement strand
GCATCGGCCGAGGCATCGCCCCAGCCAGCGTGAGTCAGGAAAGCATCGAGACCGGGAATCTTTTTCCTCATGGCATTCGCCCTACCCAATCTTTGCCGCCTTCGACAATCGCTTCGCGTCCATTGCCCGCAATTTCCAGCGTGACCGAAAGACACGCCGCCTCATGCGCAAAGCCGCCCGCATGGTCAGGCCATTCCGCCAGCAGTACGGCACCTTCGCGGTAATCATCCAGTCCCAGCTCTTCCACCTCTGCCGGGGCCTGCAAGCGATAGAAATCCGCATGCACCAGCGGCAGGCGGACTGCCGGTGGATCATAGGTTTCGATGATAGTGAAAGTCGGTGACGGCACATCGCCAGTGTGCCCCAGCGCCGCAATCACCGCGCGCGCCAGTGTCGTTTTGCCCGCACCCAGTCCGCCGGTCAGCGCCACCACATCCCCCGGCCGGATTTGCGCGGCGATCCGTGCGCCATAGCCATTCATGGCCGCAAGATCAGGCAGCGCGATCAGCACGGAAGCAGGATGGTGGCGGTGGTCCCCGCCCCTTTCTCGGAGAGGATTTCGAGGGTCCCGCCATGCGCTTCGATCAGCTGGCGTGCGAGTGGCAGGCCCAGCCCCTGGCGCCGCTCGATCCCCTTGCCATCCGGAGCAAGCCGCAGGCCATCCAGCGCGCGGGCCAGTTCGCTGGCGGTCATGCCTGCGCCGTTGTCGGAAATGACGATCCGCACCACACCCTTGCGCCGCGACAGATCGACCAGAATCTTTCCGCCCTTTGGCGTTGCCGCAATTGCATTGTCGAGCAATTGCCCAATGGCCTTGCCCAACTGGCGAGGGTCCGCCTCCAGCTTGCCGCTGGTCCGGTCGCCCCGGAGATCGAGATTGAGCTCGCCCCCGGTCAGCGCCTTTTCCCGGTCCCTCACCACCTTGGTGACAAAGGGCAGGACTTCGATGGGCTCCACGGCAATCGGTAGCAAACCCGCCTCGCTCTGCGACAGATCCAGAACATTTTCGACCTGTTCGCTCAGCCGCGCGACCGAATCGAGAATGGCCTGAACATATTCCTGCCCCTGCTCGCTCAATTCCCCGGCGATGCCGGCCTGCAGCAATTCGGCAAAACCCCCGATGGAGGTCAGCGGCGTGCGGAATTCATAGGACATGTTGGCGAGGAAACGCGTCTTGACCGCGCCCGCCTCTTCCAGTGCGAGATTGCGTTCGCGCAGTGCATCCTCCGCCATTTGCGAATCGGTGATGTCGAGCACGGTCAGCAAGCCATTCCCATCGGGCAGCGGCACCCCGGCAAATTCCAGCGTCCGCCCGTCTTTCAGCGTTACCCGCCCCCCCTTCTGCTTCCGATCGAGTGTCGCAGAGCGGATCACTTCGCCAATGGCCTTCACTTGCGACGGCTTGGCCAGTTTCGCGGCGATGGCTTCCAGCAACTTGTCTGCCGCCGGATGGGCATCAAGCAGGTCAGGCTCAATTCCCCAGGCCGGGGCGAAGCGACGGTTCCAGAGCTGCATCTGTCCATCAGGCGCAAAGACCGCAAGCGATTCGAAGAGGCTGTCAAAAGTGGCTGTACGGGTGCGAAGCAGTGTGTCGCGCGTGGCCGACAGGGCCAGCTGCTCCGTCCGGTCTTCCGCGATCAATACCAGCCCACCATCAGGCATGGGCTGCGCCACGACGCGGATATGGGTGCCATCCGAGATCGGCCATGCTTCTTCCTGAGGCGCACCGGCGATGAACCATTCCACATGCTCACGCCGCCAGGCGGGGAAATCCCGCACTTCGGGAATTCGGCCATTTTCACGCGCTTCGACCAGAAAACGCTCAAACAGGGTCTTTTGCGCGACACTGCCCGGCGCCACCGCAAATATGCGGCGGAAAGGCTGGTTGGCGAACGTCATTTGCCGCTGTGCATCGAATTGCGCCACGCCAATGGAAAGCTGGTCCAGCATCTGGCGTTGTGCCTCGCGGAAGGCACGGAGGGCGCGCGCCTGCTCTTCCATCTCCTCGATATCAACAGCGTAACCTGCAACCCCTTCCCCGCCCAAGGGCAAGTCGCTGACACGGACGCTGCGGCGTTGCCCGTCCAGCGTGGCGGCGATGATCCGTTCCACCGGCAGGTCCTTGGCCAGTGCTTGCCCGGCAATCTGTGCGGCAGTCAGGCCATCGACCGCTTCCACCAGCTCAACCTGCCCCTCAACCACAGCATCCGCACTGGCCGCCCCCACCGCAGCGACATAAGCGCGATTCACGAGCTGCAATTTCATGTCTGGCCCACGGAACCACATCGGCATCGGTGCGGCTTCGATCAGCCCGACCAGCGCGGCAAAGTCTGATTGTGCCCGCGCCGCGGCAGCGCGCAATTCGCTGAGCTCGCTTTCGCTTTCGCTGAAATCGAACAGCCATACCAACGCCGCCCCGCCGGGCGAGACTTGCGGGTCGGCCAGCATGCCTTTCAGCGCAAGGCAGCGCTGCGATCCCGGCGGAGTAAGCGCCATCTGGAACGGAGCGGCAGTTTTCTGGGTACGACGCACATGGTCTGTCAGTTCTGCCAGCTGGTCTTGCGACAGGCCTTGCCCATCAGGGCTGGACAGTTCGGTCAGGAATTGCGGCACCCGCTTCAGCCCTAGCCACAGGGCGAGCCGGTCGGGCGCTTCTATACGGCCATCGGCGCGTACCAAAAGCGGGATCGCCGGTGCCTCGTCAATCATGCGTGACAGACGCCGTGCCGCCCGCTTGCTGCTTTCAGCCTTGCGAGCGCGATTGCTGGCCGCAATCATCAGCCACGCGGCGCCGCCCGTCCACAGGGCAAGCAAGACGCCGACGAGGGCAAGTACAGGCGGGGCGATTTCCATCACCCTGCAGCTATGCCGCGCATCGCCCGGATGCAATGGCTAAGCCATGGGGAATGCGCGCTATCAACGAAAAGGGCGGCCCTGCATGTGCAAGGCCGCCCTTTCTGGCTAGCAATCCTGGTCGGATTAGTAGCGATAATGTTCCGGCTTGTAGGGCCCATGCTGAGGCACACCGATGTAATCAGCCTGCTTCTTGCTCAGCTGGGTCAGCTGCACACCAAGCTTTTCAAGGTGAAGCGCAGCGACCTTTTCATCGAGATGCTTCGGCAGGATGTGAACTTCCTTGGAATAGTCCGAACCGCGTTCATACAGCTCGATCTGGGCCAGCACCTGATTGGTGAAGGAACAGCTCATCACGAAGCTGGGGTGGCCGGTGGC
>JAGREF010000347.1 GCA_020446665.1 Sphingomonadaceae bacterium | reverse complement strand
ACGTGCCGACGCGCAGTTTCGGCCCTTGCAGATCGGCGAGGATCGCGACCGGGCGGCGCAATTCCTGCTCCATCGCGCGGATTGCAGCGATCGTTTCAGCATGGGTGGCGTGATCGCCATGGCTCATATTCACGCGAAAGGCGTCAGCCCCGGCGCGGAACAGCTTGCGCAGCATTTCCGGAGATTTGCTGGCGGGGCCAACGGTTGCGAGGATCTTGACCTTGCGGGCGCGGGGGTCGAGCTTGGAATGATCGCGTTTTGCCATGGACACCGCCTATGGCAGTGAAGCATGACAAGGCAAGGACGTTTCAAAGGGAACCAGGTAATGGATACGAATTCAGCCGATCCGCTTGACCAGCTGGACGATGCCGTGGCGGCGGCGGCCTTTCGCCGGCTGGTGCGCCATTTGCGCAAACGGCATGACGCGCAGAATATCGACCTGATGGGGCTATCGGGCTTTTGCCGCAATTGCCTCGCCGACTGGATTCGTGATGCGGGCTATGCCGGCGACAAGGGCGAAGCGCGCGCAGTCATCCACGGCATGCCGATGGAGGAGTGGAAAGCGAAATTCCAATCTCCCGCCACAGAGGAGCAACTGGCGCGGATGGAAGCGAGCCTGAAGCTGAATGCGGATGGGTGACGAACCGATAGCGGACATGCGCGAACCGAGCCTTTCCGACTGGAATTGGGCCGTGCTGATGTTGCAGCAGGCCATGCTGGGCGCGATCAGCGCGAATTTTCGCGTGGTTGAACTGGCATATGAAGGCGGTGGCTGGATCGTTCGCGTGACACTGGCTGAAGATGACCCTTCGGATCGCGAAGAGATCAAGGAAATCTGCGACAGCATGTGGGTCTATCTCGCCGATATCCGCGACCGGATTGATGCCTGCGCCTATACCGATGTGCGGGCAGATGTCCTCGTCTCGCATGCACCGCTCATTTTGGAGCCACGCTCCGCGCCCCGCGTGGTTTTTCAGCGCAGAGAATGATCCCGTCTGAGACTTACAGCATGCTGATCCGCGAACGGTGCATATAGCCGCGCCGTCCGTCAGGCATTACCACTTCCCACCATTCGCCATCCTGCGGATAGGTCAGGAATTTCTCGCCCGCATTGATCCGCCCGATCACCTTGGCGCTGCTGTCCTTGCCCGCGCGGACATTGGTGTAGCCATCGGGATCGTTGATCATGGCGTAATTGTTGAAATAATCCGGGGCGGTGGAATCGCCCATTTGCCCGCTATCGGCAGGTTTGCGGGCAGCGCCAATCACTTCACCCGGCAAACGAATGCGCGAGCGGGCGATCCAGCCCTCGCTGCCATCGGCCAGTTTGACGCGCCACCATTTGCCGTCCTGCTGGTAAGTGCTGAAGGTCTGTCCGACCGCGACGCGCCCGACAATAGCCTTGTCCGTCGAAGGCCCGGCGCGGACATTGGTATAACCATCGGGGTCTTCCACCGTGGCGAGCAGATCATAGGCGGATTGCGCGGCTGGCGCGGGTGTCGGTATGGCATCAGGGGTAGCAGGCGATCCTGCCCCAAGCGCCGCCCCCGCACCGCCTTGCGCGTCTGGTGCAGGTGGAGGACTGTCCTCACCAGATCCCGAACAGGCCGCCAACACCATCGCCAATGGTATTGCGAGAGCGATCCGAGGGAGGAAATGAGTGTGGGGCATGGCCGGTTTCTCCTGTCTTTGCCTTTCCATGCTGCGGGTCAGCCCGGTCTGTTGCATTGATCCGGCGCAAAGCGGTCAGGATTCGTCCCGTTCCAGCCGGTACAGCTCGACCGCGCCGAAATTCTTGGCCAGTGCCATCTTCCCTTCAGGAATGAAGCGGCAATCCTGACATTTGTCGATCAGCAGGGCGGCGGCAAAGCTTTCCGTGCAATAGACACCGCCGACCGGGGTGACCGGCTCTATCCGCGCGGCGCGGTTCACTTCGCCGCCATACCACAGGCGGTTGCCGGTGATGCGGTCGGTCCCCACCCAGATCGGCCCGTAATGCACGCCAATGCGCATACCGGAAATCTCGCCCGCCGGGGTCAGTTCGGGGGGCAGGCCTTGCAGCCGCGCCTGCAATTCCAGCGCCATGGTGGCGGCGAGTTTCGGCTCGTCAATGACGGCATAGATCGCATCGCCCCAGGTGTTGCGAAATTCCACATGGTCGCCAAATTCGTTGAGCACCTGCGCGATGCGGCCCATCACCTGATCCATGAACAGCGGCAATTCCCGCTCGCCCAGCCGGGAAAAGCCCTTGTAATCAGCAAACAGAATGGAACGGATTTCGCGCCTTGTGCCGTTGCCGATCACTTTTTTCGGCGGAAAGGTCAGGCTGCGCGGGACCGGGCCAGCCGGGATGATTGCAGTCTCGCGGCCAATATCCTGCCACAGCCTGATATCGGCCACAGTCCCGGCAATGCCGGTGGTGGAATAGGATGCGAATTTGTCGGACACGACCGCAATCTGCACTGCGCTCTCGCCCATGGCCTCTGCGCGCAAGGCGGCAAGGCCCATGGCGAGGCGCGTATTATAGGCGAACTGGTTGTCATCGCCGACATAGGCACCCGGCGTCGCGAAATGGACAGAGGCAGCCGCTTCCCGGCAAGCGTGATAGCGCGGCAGCCAGTCCGGGCCGCCGCACAGGACGGATTCGGCAATGAAATCCTCTTCCGCAAAAGGCAGCACGACATTCAGCTCCGCCCCGCGCGTCAGCAGGGCCTCGGCGATCAATATGTCAGCCCCACAGGCCAGCGGACCATAGGCGATCCTGGTGCCCAGCCGCTCAATCTCCGCTGCGATCCTTTCTGAAAGACCGGCCTCGGCATCGCTTCTCGCCTCGAACATATGGCCGCAATAAATGGCAATTCTGGCAGGGGCGGGTTGTCCCGTCACAGACGATCCTCCGCCGCCTTGAGCAAGGCGACATTTTGCTGCTCGATATCGCTCAGTGTCACTTCGAAGCTGATCGGGCGATACCAGCTGAACCGTGCGAAATGGGCCTTCAGTTCCGGGCTGCGAAAGATGCGGCCATTGCGGGCGAAAATCTCGTTCCGGGCAAAGCGCAATTCGGTCTGGCTGAGCGCCGCGACTTCGGCCTGAGTGAGCAGGCGGGTGCTCGATTGCGGGAGGATTTCCACCGTTTCCGCCGGGATCACCAGCCCCGCATCAGCCGATGCAGCGGGCGCGCCAGCGCTGGCGAGCTGCTCTGCGGGAAGCTGTTTGCCAGAGCCCAGAATGAACCATCCGGCAGCGGCCAGTGCCAGCATGGCAATGGCAATCCCGGCAAAGAGCGGCGCCTGAGAGGGTTTCTGCGGAGCGGAGTGCGAGGCAGCCGGCGCCGCTGCGGGCGCAGGTGTGGCGCTGTGTGGGGCTGTTGCGTGTGCCGCTGTGCCTCCGCACAATTCCGCGAGGCTCACCTTCACCTTGCTCCAGCCCGGATGATCCGGCTCGCCCTGCCAGTCGGCAATATTGGCATATTGGATCTGGTTGAAGGGCAAAGGCGGCATCACATCGCCCAGCGCGGTCTGCACCAGCTTCTTCTGATTGCGCGCCATATCGGCTTCTGCCCGCACCCATTCGCTCTTGGCCGCTTCCGGGGACCACACCACTATGGCAGCCTTTGCGGCGGCAATTTTATCCGTGATGACATCGCCATAGGAGAGATGCGGCGGCAATTCCTTGTCCCACCACACACTATAGCCTTCTGCCTCGATGGCGCGTGCCAATTGCGTGACCTTTTCCTGATCACGGCGCGAATAGGATATGAAAACGTCGCTCATCGCATTCCCCCGATGGCGCACTCTATCGCCTGCAGAGGCGCTTGCAAGCAGCGGAATCTGGAGCAGCAGGGGAAAATCGGCAATGTGCGCCCTGCATCCCCTTCCACCAATCGCGCTGCCCCGCTAAGCGGCTGCCTCAACTGATTCACCAGATTGATGGAGCCCCATGATGGCCGAAGCCACCGACGACCGCCTGCGCCTGCTGATCGAGCGCATTGAACGCCTCGAAGAAGAGAAAAAGGGCATCGCCGACGATATTCGCGATGTTTATGCAGAGGCCAAGGCTGTGGGCTATGACGCCAAGATCATGCGCC
>JAGREF010000023.1 GCA_020446665.1 Sphingomonadaceae bacterium | reverse complement strand
CATAGGCGCGCGGCACTTCGCCTAGATAGTCATCGGGCACACCGATCACCAGCGCTTCCTTCACCGCTGGATTTTCCAGCAGCACATCTTCGACCTGGCTGGGGAAGACCTCGAAGCCGACCACCGCGATCATGTCCTTGATCCGGTCCACGATCTTCAGGAAGCCATCTTCGTCCAGCACCGCGACATCGCCCGTGCGCATCCATTGCCGCCCGCCATGCTCGACAAAGGTTTCGGCCACAGCGTCCGGCCGGTTCCAGTAACCGCGCATGATTTGCGGGCCATGGATCGCCAGTTCGCCGGGTTCGCCATCCGGGGCGAGCCTTTCCGGGTCTTCCTTGTCCAGCAGGATAATATCAGTGCCCGGCACGACCTGCCCGATTGTGCCTTTCTTGCGCTTGCCGGCATAGGGATTGGCAGAGACCACGCCGGAGCTTTCCGTCAGCCCATAGCCTTCGACCACACGCACACCGGTAACGCTCTCAAACTTGTCATGCACCGGGGCAGGCATGGGCGCACCGCCGGAAATGCAGACCTTGAGCGAGGACAGATCGGTTTTCGTGATGTCCGGATGATCGAGCAGCGCCTGAAACATGGTCGGCACACCGGGAAAGCCGGTGGCACGGTATTTCGCGATGGTTTGCAGCACCTGCCCCGCATCAAAGCGTGGCAGCATGGCAATCGAGGCGCCGCTGACCACGGCATGATTGAGCAGCGCGGTGTTCGCAAAGACATGGAAAAAGGGCAGCGCCCCCATAAAGACTTCGCCCGCCGGGTTGCCGAACGGGTTGATACTGGCAACCTGCTGCGCGTTCATGGCCAGCTGGCTATGCCCCAACATCGCGCCTTTGGGCCGCCCGGTGGTGCCGCCGGTATATTGCAGCAATGCGAGGTCTTGCGCCGGGTCGAGTGACGGCAGATCAGGCGCTTTCCCCTCCAGCCATGCTGACCAGTTCCATTCTGCCAGAACCTCTTTCCAGGGGCGAACCGCTGAATTCCAGCCAACACTGGCAATCTTGCTGCGGCCAAGGGCCCGCAAGGCCAGCCCCTTGTGCCACGGCAATTGCGCGGCGAGCGAGCCGACCACCAGCGTTTCAAGGCCGGAGCCATCCAGCACTGCCTGCGCCGTGCCATAGAGTTCCGGCACATCCAGCGTCACCAGCAGCCGCGTGCCGCTGTCTTCCACTTGCCAGGCCAGCTCCTCCACCGTGTAGAGCGGCGAGAAATTGACCACGACAGCGCCCGCCATCATCGCCCCGTAATAGGCAGAGACATAGATCGGCACATTGGGCAGGAACAGGCCGACCCGGTCACCCCTGGCAATGCCCATTTCCTGCAGACCGGCGGCAAAGCGGCGCGCCTCTGCATAGATATGCTGATAAGAATAGGTCCACCCCATGAAATGGAGCAAGGGCGCAGAGGGGTTCGCTCTGGTGGTCCGCTCCAGCATGTCCGGCACCGTCATCAGGTCAAACTGTGTGTCCCAAGCGGACGGGTGCGCATAATGATCGGGAGAGGGATGGTGGGGAAAGTTACTGACATCCATGTCAGTCAGAATGGCGCAGAGCCGCGCTTTGAGCAAGCAGGATCAGCGCAGCGCATACAGAAAAGCCGCCGTTCAGCGGGAAGCTGACCGGCGGCCTTGCTGAATGGTGCCGGAATGTCAGGCTTCGCCAGCGCCCTCTTCCGCTTCGGCAGCGCGCTTTGCCTCCAGCCATGCAGCGGCTTCGGCTTCCTGCGCCGCTTCGGAAGCGGCCTTGACCTGCGCTTCGCGTTCGGCGCGCAGTTCCTCGATCAGCTTTTCCTTGTCGCTGCTGCTGTCAGGCGCAACGGCATCTTCCGTAATGCCGGCCTTCTTCGCCGCCTTGGCCACAACGGCATCAAGCTCGCGCTGCGAACACAGGCCCAAAGTCACCGGGTCCTTGGCAACGATATTCTGGATATTCCAGTGGCTGCGCTCGCGAATGGCAGTGATGGTGTTGCGCGTGGTGCCGATCAGCTTGGAAATCTGCGCATCGGACATTTCCGGGTGGTTGCGCAGGATCCACGCGATGCCATCGGGCTTGTCCTGCCGCTTGGAGACCGGCGTATAACGCGGGCCCTTGGTGCGGGTCACTTCAACCGGCGCCTTCTGCATCTTGAGCGTATAGGCAGGATCCGCCTGTCCGCGCTCAATCTCGGCCTGAGTCAGCTCGCCTGAATGGACCGGGTCGCGGCCAGTATATTTGCTGCCGGCAAGGTCATCCGCCATTGCCTGCACTTCAAGAATGTGGAGGCCGCAGAATTCTGCGATCTGTTCAAAGCTGAGGCCGGTATTGTCGACCAGCCAGGTGGCGGTCG
>JAGREF010000346.1 GCA_020446665.1 Sphingomonadaceae bacterium | reverse complement strand
CCGAAGGATGTCGTATCCGCATCGGCCATGCCGTAAATGCTCGCGCCCAGCCGCTCCCGCGCGACGGCCAGCTGTTCGGAAGTCAGGCTGGTCGTGCCTTCATCCATCAGGCTGAGCGTCAGCGATTGCAGGCCGGGGCGGTCCGTCGGGTCAGCTGAATAGCCCGCGTCAAACTGGACGCGGACATTAACCACAGGCACCGCATCGCGGCGCGCGAAGAACACCGGAATGCCGTTGGACAAGGTTGCACGTTCGATGTCGGGGAAATCAAGCGGCTTGAGCTCTTCCACCGGCGGCAGGCTGGAACGGTCCGCTTCCGGCACGGCAGTGGCCGCCCCTTGTGCTGCCAGCGCGGGGTTCATGAAGAAAGCGGGCTGCATCCCGCCTTCGGGTGCCGTGCGGAAACCACCACGGTTTTCGCCGCCTTCGGTGCGGGTGCCGGGTTCGACCACCAGTTCGAAGACCGGACGGGAAAGCCATTTGGCAGTCACATCGCGGACCATTGCCGGTGTCATGGCGGCAGCGGCTTCAAGCTCTTTCTTGTAATGCGACGGATTGCCCGAATAGAGCAGCCCCTCGGCCAGCGTCGGGGCCTTGCCGCCGAAGCCACCAACCGATTCCAGACCGCGGATCTGGCCAGCGGCATAGACTGTGGTGGCGCGCTGCAATTCGTCTTCCGTCGGACCATTGGCGAGGAAATCGGCGATTTCAGCATCCAGCGCAGCGGCCAGTTCTTCGCGGCTCACGCCCGGCTTGGCATCGGCATAGACCACCACTTGCCCGGCCTGTGCGAAGATTTCTGCGCGTGCGACAACGCGCACGGCCAGCTGCTTGTCACGCACCAGCGAATTGTCCAGTCGGCTGCTGGCCAGCCCGCCCAGCACTGTCGCGCCCATGGCGAGCGGGACATAGTCAGGATTGTCGAGGCCCGGCACGGCCCACATGCGATAGATGCGGGTGGTGGGCACCTTGTCATAAATGGTCTTGGAGATCGGCTCTGGCAGGTCGGGCACAGGCGCTTCAACCTGCTGGATTTCGGGCCCGCGCGGGATCGCGCCAAACCATTTGGTGACCTTTTCCTTGGCCGTGGGCAGATCAATATCGCCCGCCAGCACCAGAATGGCATTGTTCGGCCCGTAATTGTCGCGGAACCACTGCTTCACATCTTCCAGCGTTGCACCGGAAAGGTCTGCCATCGAACCGATGGTGGAGTGATGATAGGGGTGGCCGGAGGGGTAGAGATTCTCCAGCTGCTCATATTCGACCAGTCCATAGGGAGAATTATCGCCCTGACGCTTCTCGTTCTGGACCACGCCGATCTGGTTATCCAGCTTCTCCTGCGTCACCGCGCCCAGCAGATAGCCCATACGGTCGCTTTCCAGCATCAGCGCACGGTCCAGCGCGCCGGTCGGCACCGTTTCGAAATAATTGGTGCGGTCAAACCAGGTCGTGCCGTTGAAATCGGTCGCGCCGACTTGCTGCAGCGGCTCGAAGAAATCGCCCGATGCGTTTTCACTGCCATTGAACATCAGATGTTCGAACAGATGGGCAAAACCGGTTTTGCCCTTGGGCTCATGCTTGGAACCGACCCCGTACCACACGGAAACCGCGACTACCGGAGCCTTGCGATCGGTGTGGACCAGCACGGTCAGCCCATTGTCGAGCGTGAAGCTTTCATAGGGGATGGAAACTGCATCGATCAGTTCGGACAGCGGCGCCGGGTCGGCCATCGCGGGGGTGGCAGTTTCTGCCACAGGTGCGGGTTCGTGATGCTTGGCCTGCAGGGCCGGGGCGGTGACAAAAGCCAGAACAGCAAGGCTCGCGGAGGCATATTTCAGGCGCATGATTACTCCATCAGGCAATATGGTTGCGTTGGTAACTGACTAAGACGCGATCAACGGTTCGTCACGGTTTTTCGACGAACCGCATTCTCCAGCACATCAACGCGCCAGAAGTGCACCGGTTTCAGCTTGTGTTCCACAAACAGCGGCGCCTGGTCGGTGTAATGCGGATCGTTGATCCGCGTGGTCGCCGCGCCAAAGGGCATGATCGATTGCGATGCGACCGGGACGCCTTTTGACCATTCGACGAACATCAGGAAGCTGTC
>JAGREF010000022.1 GCA_020446665.1 Sphingomonadaceae bacterium | reverse complement strand
ATAGCCGGGATGGATGGCATCGGCGTCCGTCACTTCCGCCGCAGAGATGATCGCGGCGACATTGAGATAGGAATCGGTCGCAGAGGGCGGGCCGATGCACACCGCATGGTCGGCCAGCCGCACATGCATGGCATCGGCATCGGCGGTGGAATGCACCGCGACTGTCTCGATCCCCATTTCATGCGCAGCGCGGTGGATGCGCAGTGCGATTTCACCGCGATTGGCGATCAGAATGCGACGAATTGCCATGCCTGAGCCTCTCAGCCGATCACAACCAGCGGCTGGTCGAATTCGACCGGCTGCGCATTATCGACCAGAATTGCCTGGACTGTGCCGGATTTGTCGGCCGCAATCGGGTTCATTACCTTCATGGCCTCGATGATCAGCAGCGTATCGCCTGCATTTACCTTGTCGCCGACGCTGACGAAATTGGCAGAGCCCGGTTCGGGGGCGAGATAGCAGGTGCCGACCATGGGCGATTTCATCGCATTGGCGTGGTCGTCTGCCGGGGCCGGGCTCGGGGCCGCAGCGGCGGGGGCCGGAGCGGGAGCGGGGGCAGGGGCGGCTACTGCAACCGTTGCAGGCGCTGCAACGGCAGCAGGCGCGCTGCGCGATACGCGAACCTTGCGGTCCCCATCTTCGACTTCGATTTCAGTGAGCCCGGTTTCAGCCAGCAGTTCCGCCAGTTCGCGAACCAGCTTGCTGTCAATATCCATGCCGGACTTGCGCCCGGCTGCGCCCTTGGTTTCGGCCATTTTGGTGCCTTCTTCTATCCTGTTGCTGCCAGTGCCTATGCGCGGGGCAGGCGGCGCTGGCAAGGGGGGAGGAGGGATTTCAAAGCGCGGCAGCCTTTTCCAGCGCCACAACATAGCTTTGCGCGCCGAGCCCCTTCACACAGTCAACCGCCGCCATGCCCACATAGGAAATATGGCGAAACGGCTCGCGCGTTTCGGGGTCTGACAGATGCACTTCGATCACCGGCGTGCGGATCGACTTTATCGCATCATGCAGCGCGATGGAGGTGTGGGTATAGGCCCCGGCATTGAGCAGCACGGCCTTGGCCCCTTCGGCCTGCGCCTCGTGCAGCCAGTCAACCAGATGCCCTTCGTGATTGGACTGGCGCATATCAATGTCGAGCCCCAGCTCGCGCCCGCGATCTTCCAGCATTCCGGCAATATCATCGAGCGTGTCCGTCCCGTAAATCTCCGGCTCGCGCATGCCGAGCAGGTTGAGATTGGGGCCGTTGAGGACGTAGATGGTGTTGGTCATAGAAGACCGCTACTATCGGTTTAATTGGGAAACAAGCAGCCGGTGCAGGTTTACTCATGACCAATCAGTTCAAACAGCGATGCAAATATTGTGGTGCTGAAGGTGTAACTGCAGAACACTTTTTTGGCTCATGGGCGAAAAGGTCGTTGAGGCCTTATCAGCCAACTCACTTTGATCATCGGCTAATAAAGTTCGAAGGCCCAGTGCATGCTCGGTCAAGGGTCCCAGCACTAGGTGGCCTAAATCGCCCCGGTGCGCTTCGACGGCAGTCATTGAAGATTGCATGTCGTGAATGCAACCAGGGATGGATGAAGCGCATTTTAGACGAAGCACTTCCTTATCTGAAAAAGCTGACTGAAGGAGAGTGGGTCGCAATCGGAGAAGCAGAGAGGATTGCGGTTTCCAACTGGTTGATACTGTTTTCCATGAGTTGGGAATTTGCTGATGTGAGCACGCAGGTAATTCCTAAGAATGAGCGTGAAAGGTTTCGAGTTGAAGGCTTGCCAACAGAAAGATGGACTATTGGAATTGGGCGCCAAGATAGATATTTTGACAACGTATATAAAAGAACAATGGGGGTCGGCGATCCTAAGGTGCCAATTCGTCCAGAAGATAAGCGAGGGATGCCGCTGACGCTTATGAGCTTCGGGCATCTCGTGGGTGTTTCCTGCTATTTTCCAAGAGAAATCCCGAATACGGATGGTTGGCTCGTTCGGCACGGATTTGAGCCTCTTTTGCCAAGTCAGATGCCAATTTATGGTGGTAAACCCAAGGCTATGTCGGGGAATGCAGTGGGTGATCGGATAGAATCCATGTCGGAAAGCTTACGATGGATTTGCCTTGGTTTTGCTGGCTGGTTCACCGCTCCACGCCCTTGACCTTGCCCCATTGGCGCGCGGCGGTGTAGCCGAGATAGCCGGTGCCGAAGAGCGCGTAGAGCGGTTCCGGCAGGCCATTGAGATAGGCGTTCATCCCGCTGGCAATGTCCTTTGCCGCGCCGGGGTTGAAGGCGGCGAGCACGCCCATGGGCAGGGCCCATAATATCATCGCATACATCACATAGAGGAAGCTGGGCCGGGCGCGGCTGGTCCA
>JAGREF010000345.1 GCA_020446665.1 Sphingomonadaceae bacterium | reverse complement strand
CCTGACCGGTCATTTGGTTGACGGATCATAGGCTGCCCCGCTAAGGGCGCGCTTTCGAAATCCACGTCAGGCATTTGAGCGTGGATATTTCAGGATCACGCAGTCTCATGTATCAGCAAGAACTCGCCCGGAGCGGCAAGCGCCTGTTCTTTATCCGCGGCACTTACATCTATACCGTCATCGGTATTTCGGCGATCATCGCCTATTGCACGAAAGATCTTGGGCCTTTCGCTGATGCAGCTGCTGACAAGGCGTGGTTCTGGGTTTCCCTCGCAGTCGCCAGCACGGGCGCGCTGATCCGGGTATTCACCAGCGGCTGGGCTGCGCTCGGCACCTCTGGTCGGGCCAAGGTTGCTGCCGAGGCATCCGAACTGAATACGACCGGCCCCTACAGCCTGGTACGCAATCCGCTTTATACCGGGCGGATCGTGAATTTTACAGGCCTCGCCATGCTGTCAGGCAGCTGGGTTTTCGGTGCGCTGGTGTTCCTGATCGCAGTGCTCGTTTATGAGCGCATCTCGACCTATGAAGAGGAATTCCTCGCTGGCAAGTTCGGTAGCGCCCATACGCAATGGGCCAAGGATGTTCCTTCGCTCCTGCCGCGCCTGCATGGCTGGGTCAGCCCGAAATATCCTTTCTGGTGGAAGCGCATGATCTGGCGTGAGCAAAACAAGCTGTTCCTGCTTGCCACCACCGTATTCCTGACTTGGTTTGCGCGGCTCGGCTTTGATATCGCAGCCATCCCGCAGGACATGTGGGGCTGGGTCTATGCCTATGGCGCCCTGGTGGTGATCCGCTTCATCATTGGCGGGCTCAAGATGATCGGGTTCTTCAAGGAACTGAGCTGATCGTGCCGGATGGGAATGAACTGGCGCCGCTGATTGCGGTGGTGGGCAGTGATGGTTCCGGCAAATCCACCCTGTCGCAGGACATACTCGACCATATTCGCAAATCGCGCCCGGCCGAGCACGGATATCTCGGGCTTGGATCGGGTGAGCAAGGCCGGGCAATTGGCCGCTGGCCGCTGATCGGCCCGGCGCTGCATGGCTGGCTTGATTCCATTGCCGACAAGCTGCGCGAACCGGATGAGGCGGTGCCCGGGCTGATCCCCGCGAAATACGCCTTGCGCAAATCGCGCAAACGCCGTGCGCGCTTTGAACGCTTGCTGGAGCGCCGGCGGGCGGGAGTGACGATTGTTACTGACCGCTATCCGCAGATCGAAGTGCCCGGCTTGCATGACGGGCCGATCCTCGCGGGCAAGCCCAGCAGCGCCCGCATTGCGGCGATGCAGCAGCAAGAGCGCGCGCTCTACGCCGAGATGGCGCAATATCGGCCCACTCTGGTGCTGCGGCTGAATATTGATCTGGAAACCGCCATGCAGCGTAAACCGGATCACGTCCGCTCCCTGATTGCGCGCAAGGTGGAAACCGTGCCGGAACTCACCTTCAACGGCGCGCCGCTGGTCGATCTGGATGCGACCATACCCTATGATGAGGAATTGCGCCTTGCGCTGGCGGCTGTGGATCAGGCGCTGGCGGCGGCCTGACGCGCAGCCAGGATCGTTTCGATCACCGGCAGGTCAGCCGGTTTATCCGCATCAATGCAGGCCTCAGGCGCATCGAGTGACACGATCCTCGCATCCAGTCCAAAACGTTGCCCGGCGCGCCTTGCAAAAGTGTGGATATCCATCAGCCGCAGAACGGCTCCCAGCAGCAGCCCCGGGCCGAATGCGCCGATGATCCTCAGACCCTTCTTCCGATCCTGTTCCACAGCGCTCCAGAAGGAAACGAACGAATCCACCTGCCGTCCGCCCAGCCAGAAGAGGTTGGCCCCTGACCATTTGCCGCCACGGAAAGCCAGCCATGTACGCTTTGTGGAGTGACCCGCCGCCCGCACCCGTTCGCGCTCCACCATGCCAATGGCGAGGTCGCATTCGATCGTGGCAGCGACGAACTGTTCTACGATGGCGGAGGTCAGCAGCACATTATCAGCGCTGGTGACGAGGAGGGGGCCATCCGTATCTGCCAGCAAACCGTGTATTCCATCAGCGATTGACCCATGGGATACACGCCATTCCACCTCAGCAGCGGCGGCAATTGCGGGGTTACTGGCAAGTGCATCGACATCCTGTGCCATCACAATGATCCGCCCAACCCGCGGCGAGGCGGCCAGCGAGCGCAGCACATAAGCGAGCATGGGAATACCGGCGATTGGCAGCAGGGCCTTGCTGGACAGACCCGTCCCGGCGGTGAGGGGATCAGGCCCGGGACGCGACCCTGCCAGGACGATAGTGGTGAAGCTTCGCATGAAGCTCGCCTATTGCCCCATTGTTTGCCGTGGCGCCAGCGTTGTTACGTATTGGTGACGTTGCAAAATGCGCGTGGTCTGCTCTGTCTTTCAACCGCTTGCGCCGAATCGCAAGCTCACATCACCAGCAGGGAATGGGTCCTGACCCTGGACTCACTGATCGTGCGGGATCAGCCCGTTGCGCCGCCAGCTTTCAGCGAGCAGCGTTTCAAGCAAGTCTGCATGGCTGAAGCCGGCATGGCTGGCGGCCTTGGCCATGACCTTTTCCGACCACAAATTGCAATTCAGGTTCAGCTCGATGAAGTTGATATCGCCAGTTTTCGGATCCATGCGGAATTCGATGCGGCCATAATCAAATGGATGGAACTCCTTGGCGATCCTGCGCGCCATATCCTCGATCCGAGGGGCAAGGTCAGGGTCTTCGAAGGTTTTTAACGCGGCTTTTTCGGTGTTCTGCACGAGGTCGCGTTTCTCGTAATAGGTCCACAGTTTCTGCGTGTCTTCGCGCTCATACCACAGCATCGGCAGAGCGACGGGTTCATTTTGGATGGTAATAAAGGCGCACTGGATATCATAGCCGTCAAGGTAAGGCTCGACGATGGCATCGTGGCCCTGGCCATGGATGTCGGCAATGGCATTGGTCACACCAAACCAGTCAAATGCATCGGAAATGCCCCAGCTGGCGGAGGACGCGTTGGGCTTGATCACCCAGCGGCCGTCTGGCGAAGGCGGTAGGTTGGCCTCCAGCACCGGCGCGCCACGGCGATAGCAAAACCATGGTGCGGTGGGCACATCAGCATGGGTGCACACCAGCTTGGATGCGGACTTGTCATCGCTCAATCCGCGCAGGAAAGGCATCGCCCCCAGGTAGGGGATGCGGTGCATGTTGCACAGAACCGGAATCAGCATCTCCGAATTCACGAAGCCACCGCGATTGAGCAAGGGGAAAACGAAATCGACCTCTGGTCGGGTGAACAGCACATCATACTGGTTGGCCAGCGTCAGGTTGAGGCCAAGCCCTTCGAGTGTTGTGCGCACTTCATGGTGATAGATTGCATGGTTGCCATCTTCCGGGTGCATGCCGCCGCCAAACAACGCATGTTTGGCCATAAACAAGAGACGCACCCGCTCTTTCGCGTCATCTGCAATTCGCTGCGGTTCGATTGGTTGTGACACGGCCAATTCCATCTGAGTAACGCATGCATCGTATAGCTAAGAAAATGACATGATAGTGACGGTGCTGAAGAAGGCCGATGCACAAGATGCCGTGCGGATCAGGTCTTCTCAAATGTGTTGCTTTCGCTAGTGTGAAGATGGAGCAGGCATCAGGAAAAGAAAAATGGGGCTCAAGAATTTCTACGAGGAAAAAATCCTCTCCAGAGTCATCACTGCGACCTGCGGGCAGGAGGAAGTTTCGGAGCTTCGTGCCAAGGTCGTCCCACTGGCCGAAGGGGCCGTGTTCGAGCTTGGTTGTGGTGGCGGATTGAATCAGCCGCATTATGACCACGGCAAGGTGACCTCTTTTGCGGGGATCGACCCCAATAGTGCCTTGCTCGATGGTGCAAGGGCGCGGGCGGCTGCCCAGGGATGGGAAGCCGATATCCGTGAAGGGGTGGGCGAAGCAATCCCGTTCGAGGATGGCCGCTTTGACACGGTGGTGTGCACCTATACGCTGTGCTCCGTGGGTGAGACCGACCGCGTCCTGTCCGAAATGCGCCGGATCCTGAAACCGGGTGGTCGCTTGCTGTTCCTTGAGCATGGCAAGTCGCCTGATCCGGGACCTGCCAAATGGCAGCGCCGGATCGAGCCGGTGTGGAAGCGGTTGTTGGGCAATTGCCACCTGACCCGCCCCGTCGGCGAGAATATTACCGGGGCAGGCTTCACCGTAGAGCCGCTGGGCGCGGAATATTTCGAAAAAATGCCGCGCTGGGCGGGCTGGATGGAATGGGGCGTGGCGCGCAAGGCCGGGGAATAGGGGGCACCGGAAAGGGCGAGGGTCAGGCCTCTCCCGCAGCGCGTCGTTTCAGGATGGTCTCGCAGCAGTCATAGGTGCGCTCATTATCAACGTCGATGGCGAGGGAGCCATCAGCGAAAATGACTGGCTTGATGCTTACACCCATACGCCTGCTCAAGCGAGCGACACCCTGCGGCAGCGTAACCAGCTTGAGCTTCATCAGAAGGATATTGAACGGGCCTACGGCGCGCAGCAGGCGCTTTGGATTGGCCTGGAACTGGCCGCCTTCGCGAAAGAATTCTGCAGCTTTGAAGGCTTGCGGACCAGCAATGCCATAGAGGTTGCAGTTGGCGTAGCCCGCATCCTTGAATTCGTAGAATCCAGCCTGGCCTTGCGGATGTGCAGCCCAGACCGCTTCGCGTGTTGTGACGCTGATGGTGGCATCGGCCGTCGCGAGTGTTTCGCGGACCTGTTCAAATCCTTCAGGCGTCAGCAGGACATTGTCAGCCGTCGTAATGATGAAGGGTCCTTCATCACTACCAGCGGCTTTCAGCACGCTTTCCACGATGTTGAGGTCGTTCTCGACAAAGCTGACCGGCACGCCGCGATCGGCAAACTGGTCTGCAATCGCACGAACGGCATTATGGGCTTCCGCTTCCAGCGAGATGCGGATTTCCTTGATGGCGGGCAGTGCCGTGATGGTGTCCAGCACATGCTCCACAAGCGGGCGACCACAGATCGGCACGATACATTTATGCGAAACGCCTGCACGTTCGGCGAGCGGATTGACCACGCCGCTGCGTTGTGCGGCGAGCATGATGACTGTAACAGGTTGGGGAGAAGGCATTGTCCGGATATAGCAGATTGAGAGGTCGACGGGCGGTCTTACCTAGTATGATCCGCCCGCCTGTTCAACCTATTCACCAAAGGTGCGCTGCCACCAACCACGGCGGGGCGGGCCAGCATCTGCGGCTTCGCTTTCCACCTCTGCGGCTTGCTCTTCAGCAGCAGGTGCGTCGTTATCTTCGACCACAGCTATGGCTTCCTGCTTCTCGGCGGCAGGTTCCGGCTTCTTGCGCGTGCGCCGCTTGGGCTTCGGTTTTTCCTCAGTTTCAGCCTCGGCGGGAGCTTCGTCGGCCGGAGCGGCATCGGCTGCGGGCTCGGCCTTCTTGCGGCTGCGGCGCTTCGGCTTGGGCTTCTCTTCGGTTTCTGCTTCTGTCGTATCCGAAGCTGCGTCAGTCGCAGCTTCGTGGGCGTCGTCGGCCGCTTTCTTACGCGGGCGGCGGGTACGCTTGGGCTTCTCTGCGGGCGCTTCCGCTACCGCTTCTTCCGACGGAGCTGCTTCTGCATCGCCAGTCTCGGCGGCGTCAGCGGTGGAGTCGTCGCCATTCTCGTCTGAGCCTTCCTCGGCATCCCCCGTGCTGTCCTGGCTATCACCGTCGGCCGCATCGTCGCGATTGCGACGCCGACGACGGCCACCGCGGCGGCGGCGCTTCTTCGGCTTGTCCTCAGCGTCGTCATCGCTGGAAGCGGCACCATTTTCATCAGCGCCATCTTCGTCGCTGCTGTCTTCATTGTCATCAGACTGCTGTTCGTCACGGCGCTTGTTGCGGCCACGGCCACCCCGGCGACGGCGACGCTTCTTCGGCCGGTCTCCGTCATCCTCTTCGTCGCGATTGTCTTCTGCTTCGTCTTCGAAGTCCTCGAAGTCGTCGTCATCATCATCATCATCATCGACGATAGGTTCGAATTTGGGAGCCTGCGCCGGGCGAGGACCAGCGCTGGCCACAGTCATTTTCGCGCCCTCGTCTTCGCCTTCGGGCATGACTTCGACGCTGACATTGTAACGCGCTTCGATCTCTGCGAGGTCGGCGCGCTTGGAGTTCAGCAAGTAGATCGCCGCTTCGGTGCTGGCGCCCAGGCGAATGATCGTGCCCTTGCCCTTGGCGGCTTCATCCTCGATCAGACGCAGGGCAGACAGGCCCGCGCTGCTGGCGGTGCGGACGAGGCCGGTGCCATCGCAATGCGGGCATTCGCGGGTGGTCGCTTCCAACACGCCGGTACGCAGGCGCTGGCGGCTCATTTCCATCAGGCCAAAGCCGGAAATGCGGCCTACCTGGATGCGGGCGCGATCATTCTTGAGCGCATCCTTCATCGCCTTTTCGACCTTACGGACATTGGAGTTATACTCCATGTCGATGAAGTCGATCACGACAAGGCCCGCCATGTCGCGCAGGCGCAGCTGCCGCGCCACTTCCTCGGCAGCTTCCAGGTTGGTCTGGAGCGCCGTGTCCTCGATGGAATGCTCCTTGGTGGAGCGGCCGGAATTCACGTCGATGGCAACCAGCGCTTCGGTCTGGTTGATGATGATGTAACCGCCGGATTTCAGGGTCACCTGCGGCTGCACCATGCGCTCAAGCTGGGCCTCGACACCGTGGCGCACATAGAGCGGCACCGGGTCGCGGTAGGGCTGCACCGCCTTGGCGTGGC
>JAGREF010000344.1 GCA_020446665.1 Sphingomonadaceae bacterium | reverse complement strand
TCCGGCGTCATGCCGGGGCGGGCCAGAACCCGCGCGCGCTGAATATCGGCCGGGGCGGAGACAACCACCACTGCATCAACCTGTTCCCAGCCGCCCTTTTCGAACAGGAGCGGGATATCGAACACCACCATCGGTGCCCCGCCATGTTCGATCAGGAAATCCTGCCGCCGGGCAGCAACGGCCGGGTGGACAATCGCCTCCAGCCGGGCAAGCGCGGCATCATCGCCAAAGACCTGCGCACCCAGTTCGGCGCGTTTGACGCCTTCCGGCCCGGTCGTGCCGGGAAAGGCAGCTTCGATCTCAGGGAGCAGCTCTCCGCCCGGCCCTTGCAGCCGGTGCACTTCGGCATCGGCATCGAAGACCGGCACGCCAGCACGGCGGAACATCTCTGCCACGGTAGATTTGCCCATGCCGATGGAGCCGGTGAGGCCAAGAATTTTGGGCCGGGTCATGCGGTAAGCACCTTGCGCAAGGCATCATCCTGCTCGCGCGGCGGAGCAATGCCATAGAATTTCTCGAAGGCCAGCGCAGCCTGCCCGATCAACATGGACAGACCATCGACCGTCCGGAAACCCGCTGCACGCGCCGCCTGCAACAAAGGTGTATCAAGCGGGTGCGTGACAATATCATAGAAAATGCTCCCCGGCGGCGCATGGCTCAGGTCAAAGGCGAGCGGGGGCTGACCCTCCATCCCCAGCGGGCTGGCATTGACGACGAGGTCAAGACAGCCTTCCCGGTCATCAAATGCGAAATCGGTTGGCTCCGCAAAGTGGTCGAGCGCAATGGCATGATGCTCGCCATCGGGTGCCAGTTCGTCGAGCATGGCCCGCGCTTTGCCCGGATCGCGCCCGGCCAGCACCAGCGTAAAACCTTCCTGTGCCAGCGCGACGACAATCGCCCGCGCTGCACCGCCCGTCCCCAGGATGCGCGCCATGCGAAACAGGTGCGGCTGTGCGAGTTCCGCCCGGATCGGTTCGAGGAATCCCCCCGCATCGGTATTATACCCGGTGAGCACGCCATCCTGCTCCCGCGCCACTGTGTTCACCGCACCAATTGCTCTGGCCAGCGGGTCAAGCCGGTCGAGCAGCGGCATCAGGGCCTGTTTATGCGGCATGGTAACGTTGCAGCCGCGCCAATCCGGGCGGGCGCGGGCCTGCGCAACATAGGCAGCCAGATCCTCTGGCAAGACATGCGCCCGGCCATATTCGCCGGCGAGACCCGCCTGTGCCAGCCAGTGGGTATGGATCGCCGGCGATTTGGACTGGGCGATGGGATCGCCAATCACTTCCGCAAAGGGAATGCTCACGATTGCAGTTCCCCAAATTCGCGCAAGGCAGCGAGCACTGGCAGCAGCGGCATGCCCAGCACAGTGAACTGGTCGCCAGCTATGCTTTCGAATAATTGCACACCCATCGCCTCGATCCGGAAGACGCCTACGCAATAGCCAACTTCCGGCCATTCCGCGGTGAGATAGGCATCAATGAAAGCGTCAGACAGATGCCGGACCTGCAAGCGGGCACAGTCTGCGTGGCTCCACAACACCTCCCCATCGCGGACAAGGGCAGCGGCGCTGTGCAATTCCATCATTTTGCCGGAAAAGCGGCGCAAATGGATTGCAGCCTGTTCGCGATCTGCCGGCTTGTCGAAGCGCTGGCCTTCCACAACAACCAGCGAGTCGCTGCCGAGAACCAGTGCGCCGGGATGCGTCAGCGAAACGGCTTGCGCTTTCGCCTCAGCAAGCGAACGGGCCACGTCAGGCGGGGAGGCATCCCCGAGCGATTGCTCCAATGCGCGTTCATCCAGCTTCGCCGGAACAGCTGCGAAGGACACGCCTGCTGCTGTCAGCATCGTCTGGCGCGAGCTGCTTTTCGAAGCGAGCACAATCATATGGGCTTGGTCCCCGGCGCAGCAGGTTCGGCCTTTTTCCGGCGTTCATTCATCAGGTTGAGCACGGCAGCGGCGGTTTCCTCGATCGAGCGGCG
>JAGREF010000343.1 GCA_020446665.1 Sphingomonadaceae bacterium | reverse complement strand
CGACTTTTACTCCGCCGTTGACACGCGAGTTGGGCAGGCGCAATGCCATCGAGCCGATCATCGGCCACACCAAGGCCGACGGGCTACTCGAACGAAATCACCTCAAAGGCGCCGCCGGCGATGCGATCAACGCCATCCTCGTGGCCGCCGGCCACAACTTGAGGCTGCTCATCGCATGGTTCGCCGCGCTTTTGCGCGCCATCTGCAGCCTATGGCTACTGCCGGAGCCCGCTCTCGCCCGCTGAGCGAGCCTTCTGCGCGTCCTGAGCGGCGCTTCGCGCCTTCAGCGACAATTATCCTGGCCGGTCCAGCAATCACGCTGCGACCGGCAAAATCTTCAAATCGCGTTGTTCACGGACGACCAGATAGTCGCCGGTGAGGCTGATATGCTCCCAGCCCAGCGGCGCGACATGGGCAAGCAGGGTTTCTGGCACGCCGAAGCCGCGGTCGCGTAGGTGACGGACGGCACGATCCAGTTACGAGAAGAGCCGTCAGGCCTAATGGGTTGTTAGGTCGGTGCTGGCGGTATGCACGACATCGACAAAAATCGATTCGCTGGACTAATCCCGTAAGCGGGCTACCTTGATGTGACAGTTTTTGTAGTGCGGGGGCTTGATGCGGGGTTTGCTTGTATTGAGCTGCGCCAATGTGGAGACCAAGCTCCGCACGCTTTCGCGTAATTTCTGGATACGCTCTGGTTCGAAACCGTTCCCGATCGTGTCGGGCACATGTACTGCTTGTTTGCGCAGCCCCTTACCATGATCCGTCAGTTCGATCATCACGCGCCGTTCATCATCCGGATCGCGCGTGCGGGTGATGAAGCCGGAGGCTTCCATCCGCTTGAGCAGAGGGGTCAACGTCCCGCTGTCCAGATAGAGACGGGCACCCAGCGCGCCCACCGTCTGAGACTGCTGTTCCCATAGCACCAGCATGACAAGATATTGCGGATAGGTAAGCCCCAGCTTGCTGAGCACCCGCCCATAGAGCCGGTTTAGGAGGTTGTTGGCAGCGTAGAGCGGGAAGCACACCTGTCGATCGAGTGAGAGGGGATCATCCTGTCCATCCTGCGATGCCACCGTGCGACTCATCGCGTGGTCACGTTGAGTTTGACATCGACATTGCCCTTCACCGCATTGGAGTAGGGGCAGACGGCGTGCGCGGCGTTGACGATCTCCTCCGCCTTGGCCTGGTCGATGCCGGTGATCGCCACATCGAGCGTCACGGCGAGATTGAAGCCGCCCTCGCCGTTAGGCAGCAGACCGACTTCGCCGATCACCTCAATATCGTCGTCGCGCACCTTGTCGGCCTGCGCGCGTGTCACATGGATGACGGCGTTCTCGAAGCAGGCGGCATAGCCTGCGGCGAAAAGCTGTTCGGGATTGGTGGCGCCGCCCTTCCCGCCCAGCGCCTTGGGCATGGCGAGCTGTAGATCGAGAATGCCGTCATCGCTTCTGACGGTGCCGCTGCGACCACCAACGGCGGTGACTTTCGTGGTGTAGAGATGGTTCATAATCGGCTCCATAGGATTGAACCAGGAGGTTATATTGTGCAAAATATAATTGCAAGCGATCATCTTCTGATTTTGGTCACACGCCCGCCAGTCCATCGCACAGATCAATGAGGGTCACGGCACGAAAGTGAGTTTTACGTACGCTAAGGGCGAACGAACGACGAACATAGACAATCAATGGACGCTGCATGGGCTTCAGATAACGGACGCGAAAACGCACTCACCGGCCGGTCTCGTCTATATGACCGTCCCGATTGGGATCGTTGCGATAACGGCATTGCCGTGTTACCGCGACAACACACTGGTTGGGGGGCGCATGTGGAGTTGAAAGAGTATCGAGCGCCGGCACAGGTAAAGCTAGCGGCCCTCTGGGCGTCTACGATGTTCTGCTACGTCTACGGCGACTATTTCGGCCTGTACGTGGTAGGCACACTGGCGGACATGAACCGTGGTAGCATGGGGCCGCTGGGCCATGCGACGCCGGGCGTTCTTACGGGCGTATCGCTGATGATGGCGATCCCGAGCCTGATGGTCGCCCTGTCACTCTTGCTGCCAGCGCGCATTTGCCGGTGGGCCTGCATCGTCCTCGGCCTGTTCTACACTGCCATCATGGCGGCCAGCCTTCCCGGTTCGGAACCGTTCTACAAGGTGCTGGCGGTGATCGAGATGGCGCTGACGCTGGCGATCACCGTCGTCGCGGCGCGTTGGCCCCGCGAGGCCAACCGTGGTTGAGGCTGCGCCTTCGCCTACTGTCGCGCGTCTTGCAGGCGCGCTCTACCTTGGCACGATTGTCTTCGGCCTGTTTGCCGAGGTGGGATCGCGCGGGTCGCTGATCGTCGGCAGCGACGCCACCGCCACGGCGCGCGCCATACTCGCCAACGAGCCTCTGTTCCGAGCTGGCCTCGCTGCCGATCTTGTGATGCTGGCTTGCTATGTCGGGGTGACGACGCTTTTCCTCGACATGTTTCGCCCCGTCCATGCCGGCGTGTCGCGGATGGCAGCCGCCTTCAGCCTGATCGGCATCGCCGTGCTGGCCGCTGATACCCTGCTGCTGCTCGTCCCGCTGCGGCTGCTGGCGACGACGCCGTATCTCGCGGTGCTGGGAGCGCCGCAGCGCGAAGCGGCGACGCTGCTCGCACTCAAGGTTCATGGCGATGGCTACGACGTTTTTCGGCATCTACTGCTTGATGCTGGGCTGGCTGGCGTGGCGCAGCGGCTTCTTGCCTAGGGTCGTCGGGGCGCTGATGGCGCTGGCAGGGGCCTGCTACATCCTCAACAGCCTCGCCGACCTGGCGGCACCGGCTTTTGCCCGGATGCTTTCGCCGCACCTGATGGACCCGGCGCTGATCGGGGAAACAGCACTGGCGCTCTGGCTGCTAGTATTTGGCGCAGGCAGGCGATCCAAGCGCGATCGCTAAGCGCTTATTGCGGCGATTCTGACGGTTCGCGAGGCGGCCAAGCGGCTCAAAAAAACCGCGCTCTATAAGGCGCTTGAAGGCGTGGCAGCAAAAGCGAAAGCGTGATGTTCTTGCTCCGTTCGTCCCTGGCGTACGTAAATGTCACTTTCATGCAGTGACCCCAATGACGGATTCCCTCGCCTTAGAACGTCTGGACATTATCAGAGTGCGTCGTGGGAGCGGAACATAGGAAGACTGAGGTGTCTCTCGAGATCGAGGAAGACGTAGCCCTCTATGACATGATCGCCGATGTTGTTGCCGCTAAAGGCCTGACAGGGTCCCGCAGGTTGCCCCCTGAACTGAAGCGGTTCACGCTCGCCGCTTTTGGTCGAGGAGCAGGCGTGCACGACTAGGGTCCACCTCCTCGATCTCGCCGACCCGCTGGTTCACGACGCGCCCCGCGAAACCGGCGACACGCACTGGAACGAGGAAGCCAACGCGCTGATCGCCGGCATCTTGCTTCACATTGTCCGCACCGAATGCGACCAGCTTTCGCAGGAGTAAAATGCTGTAGTCAGTGTTTGACGCGCCATAAGAAAGATGGAACGAACCAAGGCGGATAAGGTGATGCCAACCGAAATAGACCTTAAGATGAATGCTATGATTCGCTTACGAGCGACGGCGGTCTGGTGGCGCTGGGCAGCGAAGAGCGCTGCTGTGCCGATCGTCGCCGGAGCTCCTAGGCCGATTAGCGGGGGACGTCAGGCCGCCAGTTGAAGCCCTCCCCTTTCGCCTCAATCTGTCCAACGCCAGGGAACGGGAAGTGCGGCGCGAAGATCAGCTCATGGGTTTTGGATAAGCGGATCAGCGTGGCCCGGCGGCTGGACGCACCGATGGCGGCATCGCTGTCGAAGCCCATCGTCCAGTCGGGTTTGGCCAGCGAGACGATCGAGCTGTGCGCGGTATCGCCGATGTCCAGCAAGCGATGCCCCTTGGAGACGATCTCATAGCCCATATGCCCAGGTGTATGGCCGTCGATGGCGATAGGCGTGATCCCTGGCAATACTTGTTTGCCGGGTTCGAAAGTCTGAACTTGGCTGGAGATGGCCGACACTAACGATTTCGCCCCAGCCTGCGATTGCATCCACGCCCACTCCTTCGTCGACATGCGGACTTTGGCGTTGGGGAAGGCAGTCTTTCCATCGGCAGTGGCGAGCCCGCCCACGTGATCACCGTGGCTGTGGGTGATCAGAACATCCGTCACGTCTGCGGGCGAGACACCGACCTTGGCCAAGCTGTCCATCAGCACGCCGTGGGCGTCGGGGCCAAGGCCAGTATCGAGCAGAACCAAGTGGTGCGGCATCTTCACAAGCAAAGCATCGACGCTCAACGTGATCTTGTCGGTGGGGGCGTCGGCCGCAGCGAGCACCTTGCCGACGGCCTCGGGCCCGGCGTTGGCGCCAAAGATCTTGGCGTCGTTGGGGGCTTCGAACTCGGCGTCCCGAATCGTGGTCACCGTGAAATCGCCCAGCTTGAAAGTGCGTGCCGCAGCAGGCGCTGGAACCGGGGATTGGGCTGAGGCGAAACTGGCGCCAGCGAGAAGACCGGCGGCGAGAGCAGCATTGGAGAGAATATGTTTGTTCTTCATGAAGGTCCTCTGATTAAGACGAGCTCCTATTTGGCGCACGTTTTGCGAAAGGCAAGGCTTGGGTTGGCTCGGGAGGAAGGTGAATCAGGTTGTAAACGTGAGCAGCCCCGGTGGGGGCTGCTCAACTTGAATGCCGACTTGCGCCAGCTCGAGGTCCATGGCGCGACCGATACCACGCCAGCCAACCGTCACGATTGCCGCGAGGCCTTCGATGGGTTCACATGTCGTTTCATGGGTTGTATCTTCAGCTGTTTCAAGAAATCTCACTGCCGGCCACCTAAAAACAACAACCACGGGGGCAGACTCGACTGGAATCTGCCCCACGTTGGCGTCGATCACCTACATGATCATCGTCGGGTTGTCGCGGTCGAGCCGGGTGAACTCCAGCATCCAGTGCGGATACGTTCGCGGCGGGCTGCTGACGGCATCGAGTACAGCGATTTCCTCGGCCGAGAGCTCCCACTCGACGGTCTTGAGGTTATCTTGCAACTGCTCGGGCTTGGTGGCGCCGATGATCACCGAGCTGATTTGCGACTTGCGTAGCAGATAGTTGAGCGAGACCTGCGCAGCGCTCACGCCGCGTGCTGTGGCGATGCGTTCCACCTCGTCCAGAATGGCGTAGGCCTTGCCCTCGTCGAGCTGGATGAAATTGTGATCCTCCTTGCTGCGCCGGGCGTCCTGCGGGCCCTGGCCGCCGCGCGGGTATTTGCCGGTGAGAAAACCCGCGCCCAACGGCGACCACGGTGTGATGCCCAGCCCCTGGTCTTGGCATAAAGGGGCGAGTTCGATCTCCACGTCGCGCGATACCAGCGAGTAGTGCGCCTGCAACGAGACAAACTTCTCCCAGTGGTGCTTTTCGGAGATGGACAACGCCTTCATCAGTTGCCACGCGAAGTAGTTTGAGCAGCCCAGGTAGCGCACCTTGCCCGAATGTACGAGGTCGTTCAGCGCCGACAGCGTTTCCTCTAACGGCGTCATGAAGTCGAAGCTGTGCACGATGTAGAGATCGAGATAGTCGGTGCCCAGTCGCCTGAGGCTGTTCTCGCAGCTCTGCATGATGTGGCGCCGGCTCAGGCCCACGTCGTTGATTTCCGGGCTCATGCGTCCGCGGACCTTGGTGGCCAGCACCACCTTGTCGCGCTTGCCCTTGAGCGTCTTGCCGAGGATTTCCTCGGACTGGCCGTAGGAATAGACATCGGCACTGTCGAAGAAATTGATGCCGGCATCGAGGGCGGTATCGACCAGATGCTGGGCCGCCGGCTGGTCAAGCCCGCCGATTTTTTCCCAGTAGCCCTGCTTGCCGAAGCTCATGGTGCCCAAACACAGCTCGGAGACGAACAGACCGGATTTTCCAAGGGGACGATAATGCATGATGCGGTACTCCTATTGATCTGACGAGAGCTAAAGCGAGAGAGGTACGAGAACCATTGCCCAACGGTTTCAATGCCCGCCACCCGGATCGAGAGCCCGGGCTGGCCGGGGAGCAAGCCAGATCGACAGGGCTGCGACCACGAACAGGACGAAGGTAAGAGCGAACACGTGCAGAGCCGATCCGGTAAGGGCCTGGGATTCGACCATCCGTTCAAGCGCGGAATAACTTTGTCCTGACGTCAAACCACCACGCTCCATAGCGGTGGCCGCATTGCCAGCATCGTTCAGGGTCTGGACCATTTCGGCGCGCTGCACACGGCCATTGTCCGTCCACAGGGTCGAGGCAAGCGCCGTCGCCATGGCTCCTGCCATCGTCCGGCTGAACGTCACGATGCCGGCCGCTGACGCCACTTGGTCAGGTCGCACCGCAGCTATCGACAAAGCAGTTAGACCGACGAAAAAGAACGGCATCCCAATCCCTTGCAGCAATTGCGGTATCGCCAACATCCAGAACGTTGAATCCGTGTTCCAGCTCAGCCGCAGGAGGGTTGTCAGGCCAAGCCACAGAATGCCGAGGCTTACAGTAAGGCGTACATCAACCCGATTGAGCAAGCCGGCCGCCAGCGGCGCAACCAGGATGGCAAGGACGCCTTGAAACCCGGTCACCAGCCCCGCATTGGCGGCCGTATAGCCGAGCACCTGCTGCATCCACAGCGGGACGAGCACGACGGAGGCAAAGAACGCGCCGAAGCCAAGCGATATGGCCAGCGTCGACACGGCAAGAGTGCGGTCGCGCAGCAGCCGGATGTTCACGACCGGATCGGGTTCGTACCATTCCCAGATGACAAAGCTCACAAAGCCAAGGGCGGCAATAATCGCCAGGACAACGACGGTATCGGAATTGAACCAGTCATGCTCGCGGCCTGTCTCCAGCATGATCTGGAAGGCGCTGACCCAGACGATCAGCAAAATGAGGCCAATCCGGTCGAGCGGCGCGCGCGCTGTGACAGTCTCATAGCGACCAAGGCTGCGCAGGAACGTAAAGAGGCAGAAGCCGATCACCGGCAGGTTGATGAAGAAGATCCAGTGCCAGCTCCAGTTGTCACTGATCCAGCCCCCCAGAATAGGCCCGAAGATCGGCGCTGCAATGGTCGTGGTCGCCCACAGCCCCATCGCCAGCGAATGTTTCTCTGGCGGAAAAATCCGGGTTAGCATTGTCTGGGTCAGCGGCATGATCGGACCACCCGAAAGACCCTGCAGGACGCGCGCAATGACCAGCATTTCGATACTGCTGGATATGCCGCAGAGAAAGGAGGAAGCGCCGAAGCCCGCCACGCACGCAATCAGCATCCGCACCGTGCCGAAGCGCGTGGCGAGCCAGCCTGTCAGTGGGACGGTGATAGCCTCGGCCACGGCATAAGATGTCAACACCCACAGGCCCTGACTGGGCGACACCGCAAGACCGCCGGAAATGTGTGACACAGAGACATTGGCGATGGTGATGTCCAGCACGACGGTGAAATTGCACAGCGCGAGAGCGAAGGCGGCAAGAAACAGCGCCAACCCCTTGAGCGGCTGCGGCGCGGATGATGAATTGGCATCCGCCGTCTGGCTGTCCGACGTCATCGCCTCAGTCCCGCGTGTCGATTTCGGCATCCATTGAAGCCCCAATCGGTAGCGGATGGCGGGCAAGCTCGGCCGGATCGAGCGCGATCCGCACCGGAATGCGCTGGACCACCTTCACCCAGTTGCCGGTAGCATTCTGCGCCGGAATGAGGGCCGTGGCGGCACCCGATGCAGCTCCGATGCCGATGACCGTGCCCCGGAACACCACACCGCTGCCGAAGAGGTCGGAGGTCAGGCGCGCGGCCTGGCCAGTCCTTACATTCTTGAGCTGGGTCTCGCGGAAATTGGCATCGACATAGACCTGACCGAGCGGAACGATCCGCATGAGCGGTGTTCCGGGTGCCACCTGCTGCCCGACCTGAACCTGCCGCTGCGAGACCACGCCGGCCAGCGGTGCGCGGATCACGGTCCGCTCCAGCATGAGCCGCGCCGTATCGAGCCGGGCCTGTGCGGCCACCACGTCGGGATCCGCATCGATGCTGCCTACTCTGGTAATCACGGCATTGGCCTGCGCGTTGCCGCTCGCTGCGGCCCTGCCAGCCTCTGCAGCGGCAAGAGCACTGCGCGCAGAATTGACCTTTGCGCTTGCGGCGGCGGCAGCGGCTCTGGCTTGGGCCAATTCCTCGCCAGCCACAGCGCCCGACGCGACCATCCCTTCGCGTCTTGCCACGGCATCATTGGCGCGCCGCAGTTCAGCTTCGGCCGCAGCAAGGGCGCCACGGGCCTGGCCGATCTCGGCAGTCGCCCCGGTCACCCGCGCGCCAAGACTGCTGTCGTTGGCCTGTGCCTGCTGATAGCGCTGGCGGGCCTGCCGCAATGCAGCCTCAGCGGCAGCGACCTCTGCGCGGGCATCGGCGTCATCAAGCCTGATCAGAATGTCGCCGGCCTTGACGGCCTGCGTGTCCGATACGCGGACTTCGATCACAGCCGCCGCAAGGCGGGGTGTGATGATTGCGGAATCCGCGCCGACATAGGCATTGTCGGTGCTCACCAGGCTGCGTTCGAAGAGGAGATACCAGCCAGCCCAGGCGGCAGCCACGATTGCAACCACCAGCGCGAAGCGCATCAGTATCGTCTTGCGGCGATCGACTGGCGGGGCATCGGATGTGGTCATGGGATCGGGTTCGCTGGTCAGGCTGGTCATCGGATGGCTTTCGAATTTCTGGATGTGGTGTCTGCAAATCCACCGCCCAGTGCGGCAGCAAGGGCGATATCTGCCTGATGATCACGCGAGTGCAGGGCGGCGAGTGTTGCCCTTGCACCAATCATGGCACGCTCGGCGGCCAGCAGGGCACGGGCATCGGCAATACCGGCTTCGTATCGTTGCCGCGCTACGGCAAGCTGTGCCTCAGCCGCAGTTACGCCGCTGGTGGCGCTGGCAATCTGCTCGGCAAGGCTACGCTTTGTAGCAACAGCATCGGCAATCTGGCGAATTGCAGCGATGACGGTTGCGTTGTACGTTGAGACGGCTTCGTCGTAGTCGGCGCGCGCGGCGCGATAGCCTGCACGCGCCGCGCCGCCATCGAACAGCGGCAGACGTAGCGCCGATCCCGCATTCCCGATGAGCGAGGAATCGTTGAACAGATTGTCAAGGCCGATGGCCTGCAGGCCGATCAGCGCGGTCAGGTTGATATCCGGGTAAAAGGCGGCGCGTGCCACGCCGATGCGCGCTGCCGCGCTTTCCGCGCGAAGCCGTGCGGAAACGATATCCGGGCGCCGACCGGCCAGATCGAGAGGCAGGTTGGCAGGCAAGGCCAGCCCGTGCGCGGCGGCAAGCTGCGGTCGATCAATGGTTGTTGCGCGCTCCGGCCCGGCGCCGACAAGAGCGGCCAGGGCATTGCGATTGAGCGCAATCGCTTCGTCGATCGCGGCAAGATCGCCTTTTGCCCGCGCTGCCTGGCCTTCGACCTGGCTTACCGCTCCGGCATTGTCGAGCCCGCGCCGCTGCCGCGCTTGGGCTAGAGCCGCTTCCCTTTCGGCATTTTCAAGGGCAGCGCGCGCCAAGTCGCGGCGCTGGAATAGCGCATCAAGGTCCAAATAGGTCGAAGCTATGGCCGAAACCAGCAGCAGCCTCGACTGGGCCGTGTCCACCTCGGCGGCCCTGGCGGCAGATGTGGCTGCGGTAAGCGCGGCGCGCTTGCGCCCCCAAAGATCGAGATCGAAATCCGCAACCGCAGCAATTCGGCCTTGGCTCAGTACATCGCCGGGAATCAGGCCGGGCGGAAAGCCCTGATTCTGGCTGATCCGGGTTCCACCGGCGCTCGCCTCCAACCCCAGCGATGGCAATGTTGCCGCACGCGCCTGATCCTGAAAGGCCGCTGCACCTCTCGCCCTGGCCCGCGCGGCGGCCAGATCGGGAGAATCCCGTAGCGCCTCACCGACCAGCTGGTCTAGCTGGTCGTCGCCGAGCATGGCCCACCAGCGGTCCGAAGGGAATGCGCCCTCGGGAGCCGTCGTCAGACCGTTTGCGGCGAGAATGGCCGGATCTCGCATGGCAACAGGTTCGTCCAACTGCGGAATTGTGGCGCATCCCGCAAGTGCAAGAGCCAGTATCAGGCTGCTGGTGTGCCTCATGGGTCAACCGTACCAAATAGTATCATGCCGCGCCTTTTGCCAATTCTTGCGCTGTTGTCAATGGCAATGATGTCGCCTAGTATTACGCCATGAACCAAAGGGCAGCGACAGGCCGGGACAACCGGCGCAAAGCCATAATTGCGGTGGCGCGCGAGATGTTTCTCGATCAAGGATACGAAACGGTATCCATGTCGGGAATTGCCGCACAGCTGGGTGGATCGAAGACCACATTGTGGTCCTATTTCCCCAACAAGCCCGCCTTGTTCATGGCCGTGGCTGAGGATCTCATCGAGGAATATGCCGAATTCATTCAGGGGGCGCTTGGCTTCGATCTGCCGCTCGAAGCGGCATTAGGGCGATTTGGTCGGCAGTTGCTTGCGGCGCTGATGTCGCCACCGCTCACGGCTCTCATGCGCATTGTGACGGGCGAAGCGCGCGCGGTGCCCGGCCTGGGCGCAATGTTTCACGAGCAAGGCCTCGTAAGAGGATGGCGCATCACAGCCAGCTATTTTGCCGAATTGCAGGCCAAGGGTCATCTGCGGGCCGACGCCGATCCCCTTCGCGCCGCCCAGCATTTCATCGCGCTATGCCAGTCCGGATGCTATCAGGTCCATATGGCCGACGGAAGCGGCGCGCCCGGAGAATCAGCAATCGCCGCTGATGTCGAAGCCGCAGTCGGCGTCTTCTGCCTTGCCTATGGTGCGCGAGCGCAGCCATCTGCCGTTCGTGCCGCGGGTGGACCTGCTGTGCCGTGATCCGGATCAGGCCTGCTGCCCAAGGCTCGAGCATGTCTTTGCGCATCAGAAGAACCGCTATGGTCTGTTCATCCGCACCGTCGGCATTGCCCGCGCGCAGGCCAAACTCACGCTCGCCAATCTGACCTATAACTTCGACCGCCTGATCTTCCACCAGCGGAGTGCAGCTACGGGATAGGTGCGACCGAAATCCGCAAAAGGGGCTGAAACGCCGCTGCAAGTTGCCGAAAAGCAGACAATCAGGCCGGCCAATTGGACATCTCTCGCATATCAAGCAGCAACGAGCTCACCAACGTCGTCAGAACCAGGGTTATTGCGGGTGTCCAGCTAGGAAGAAGTGATGATTCCAACGCCCGAACCGCTTGTTCTGAAACCATCCGCCAAGCGGCATGGAACGGAAAAGGCTCGGTCAGGCCTGACCCGGAAAGTCATGGAAAATATCTACTTTTTCTATCCGAACCTTTCCAAACGGGGCTCGGGTGAAAAGAGATAAAAGCCGATCAGAGACCGATTTTGGCATTTTCAGCAGCCTCAGGGGTTCGGTATCGATCGGCAAAACCGCGCGGAAGCTGCGGATGTTCTGGCCCCGTAAGGCCCGTCTCATTGATTCGCGTTGAGATGTTGGCGGGCCGCGAACTTCGCGAACCAGCGGTTCTTGTAAATGCGGGTTCGCTGCTTGTCGGTCATGGATTGGCGCTCATGTATCATGCCTAGGGTCCGGACCCCTAAACGGGATTCACAGCGGCGTCGGGTTGAGATTCAACTGCCTCCAGCAAGGAGGCACGGCGAATGGCGGATTTCTTCTGGTTTTCCGATGAGCAATGGGCGCGGATTGAGCCGCTTCTGCCGCAGGATACGCGTGGGATGCCGCGGGTCGACGACCGGCGGGTGCTTTCCGGCATTGTCCACGCATTGAAGAGCGGCGGTCGTTGGGGCGATTGTCCCGAGCACGTCTACGGCCCGAAGAAGACACTCTACAACCGTTTCCGGCGCTGGGCTGAGCGCGGTGTTTGGGAGCGCATCTTTGCTGACCTCGCCGGGCTCGAAGGCGTGCCATCGAAGCTGTTCATCGACAACTCGTGCATCAAGGTTCACCGCACTGCTGGTGGCGCAAACGTATGGCCCGCCCTGTCGGCAAGCGGTTTGTGTCGGATGATCTAAGCAGTCTGCGAAAACGTATCCGGCCTTTCGACACGAGGTCGTTGGCCAAGATGGAGATCCGCGCGCCCTGGTCCTCATAAAGGGGCCGGCATCGAGTGCCATTTTACGCCATAGGGTTCCAAGACACCGGTCGACTGTCAGGCCATCTGTCACTCACCTCCCGCAGACATCATCCAGCTGGTGCGCAGTGCATCAGCCGATCTCCTTCAGGCCGCTTGTGCGACCGGATTGTAGGTACGTTCATGACGCAACAGCGCCCAGACAATGCGCGCCATCTTGGCGGCCAGGGCCACCACGACAGTGTTGGCATGGGACCGCGACAGCAAGCTGCGTAGCCAAGCTCCGAGCCGCGTGTCGCTCTTGCTCATGGTGGGTAACGACGAGCGCGCGCCCTGGATCAGGATCTTGCGCAGATAGCGGCTACCACGCTTGGTAATTCCTAGCAGTCGCGGCTTACCTCCCGTCGTCGCCTGTCGGGGCACCAAGCCCAACCATGCGGCAAGGTCCCGGCCACGCCCGAAAGTCCGCGCATCGCCCACCGCTGCCACAAGTGCGGTTGCATTGAGCGCACCGATCCCGGGTATCGTCAGCAAGCGCCGTGTTCGCTCATCCGTCCGCGCCGCTTCGGTGAACTCCGCATCGAGATCGGCGATCCGTTCGTCGAGCGCGGTCCAGCGCTGCCGCATGTCGTTGACTAGCCGATGAATGCGGTGGCCAAGCACCGGCTCGTCTCCATCGAGCAACTCAGCAAGCCGGACGGCCAGCTTTGCGCGTCCTTGCGGAACGATATGACCGCGTTCCAGAAGCAAGCTCCGGATCTGGTTCATCAGCGAGGTGCGGTCACCGACGAGTTGGTCACGAATGCGGTGCAGGGACTGCATGTCGAGTTGTTCTTCAGACTTTAGTTCAACAAATCGCATCGTTGGCCGGGTCGCCGCTTCTGCGATCGCCTCAGCATCGCGGTCGTCGTTCTTCTGGGCCTTGACATAGGGCCGGACATACTCGGGCGACATCAGCCGGATCGTATGACCTTGCCGCTCAAGTGCGCGGCCCATGTGATGCGCACCGCAGCAGGCCTCCATTGCCACGATACATGGCGGCAGAGCGTCTGCGAATGCGATTACCGTCTCGCGCCGCATTCGCCGACGGACGACGACCTTACCTGTCGCGTCCAGACCGACCAAGCTGCAGCTGTTCTTGCCGAGATCAATTCCAAGAACCGATACGTCCATGACCTTCGCTCCTTCCTCAAACCCAACCGCTGTCTCGAGACAATAGCGGATCAGTTTAAGGGCGGGCCATCCATAAAGGGGGGCCTTGGCTCATGGTATCGGCATCACCAAAGGCGGCAGGAACACCAAGCTCCATGCCATCTGCGACGAGAAGGGCCGCCCCCACGTCCTCCTGCTGACGCCCGGCAACACGCACGACGCTAAGGTCGCGGTCGTGGCGATCAATGCCGTTCCACCCTCGGAATATCTGGTCGCTGACAAAGGCTACGACAGCAACGCTTTGCGCTCATGGCTGATCGAGCGCGGCACAACGCCGGTCATCCCCTCGAAGTCTAACCGCAAAGTCCAGGTCGACCACGACAGGCAGATCTACCGCCAGCGTAACGTCGTCGAGCGCATGTTCTGCCTGTTCAAGGACTGGCGCCGAGTAGCAACCCGGTTCGACCGAAACATCAAGATCTTCATGGCCACTGTCGCCATCGCAGCCTTCGTCACATGGTGGCTCTAATGAGTCCGGACCCTAGTGTGATATTTCAATGAACGGGGACGGTGCCCGTGAGGACATCAAAACGAGCCCGTCAGCATTGCCTTCTCGATGGCTGCGCCAATCGATTCTGTAGCCTCCAGCAAGTGATCGTCGTCGAAGTGCGCGGAGCGCGCTGTGGAAGCAACCAATGCGTGGCCGAGCAGCTTCCCGATCATCGGCAAATTCTCTTTCGGGCTCTGTTGCAAAGATTGGCG
>JAGREF010000342.1 GCA_020446665.1 Sphingomonadaceae bacterium | reverse complement strand
TCCAGTCCGGCAAGCAATTGCGCGTTCGCGGGGCCGGTATGCCAGTCCTCCAGGGGCGCGGACGCGGGGACATGGTGGTCGAGATCGCTGTCGAGACACCAACCAAGCTGACCAAAGAACAAAAGGCTATCCTTGAGCAGTTCCGCGAGACGGAAACGGGCGAAGAATGTCCGGAGAGCCGGGGTTTCTTTGACCGTCTCAAGGATGCCTTTGGCGCTTAGCGGCAGACCAGCAGCCACGCCATAATCGAAGCGGCTGCAAGCCATATCAGCACGACCACGACCAGCCCGGCACGCGATTCTGGCCGTGCAAGGCCATTGGCGCTTTCACGCAACTCGTGCAGCACATGGTCCGGGATCATCCATGTCGCCAGCAGGATTCCCGAGGGCACCAGAACAAGATCGTCCAGCAAACCCAGAACCGGAATAAAATCCGGGATGAGATCAATCGGGGAAAGCGCATAGGCGACGACCAGTGCAGCCATCGCCTTGGCATACCATGGAACCCGAGGATCACGGGCTGCACACCATAGTACCACGACATCCCTGCCCAATGCCCGTGCCCATTGCCGAATTCGGCTCAGCGCACTGCCAAATGCCGCCACACGCTAGCCCAATCTCTCTTTGACCTCGGCTCGTAGCCCATCGACCAGCCCCGGTTCTGCCCTAAGCCGCCCGTCCTCTTCGTCCAGGATGGACAGAAACGCATCACGTTTAAAGCGCCGAACTTCCGCTTCCTTCATACCGCCAGGCACGGTTGAACTGACGAGATCGACCATCCGTTCAGCCCCATGCAGGCGCCCCCACAGATAGTCATTCTCGCGATAGGCGCGGCTGAAAAACGCACCGAAATTATAGAATTCAATCCCGCGCAATGTCGCGCGCGTGCCGCCCTCGCGGATCGAGCGGGCATCATCCGGGCTGATCCGGTCCACCTTCACCGGGTCAAACTCGCTTAACCCACGCTCCCCCAAAAGCGGCAAAGTGGCAATGTCGTAAAAGGGAAAACCGAGATATGTCAGCAACATCAGCCGCCGCAATTGAGTGGGCATGGCCACCAGCGCATCGGCAAGCATTTCTTCTGCGAGGTGATCGAGGTCAGGCAGCAAACGCCGCGCAGCAAACGCATTGAGCACTGCGCCGGGATCGTCAAACACATTGGCAGCCAGGCGATGGAAGTCCTCGCCCAGTTCGTCCACCTGTTCACGCCCGAAATAGAGCGCAAGGATCTGGTATATCCGCTCGCGCGCTTCATCGAGGGCATCGTCAGGAATATCCGGATCGGCTTCCCAATCGCGGGACAACCGCCGTGCCAGCAAACGCAGCCGGCGGATGCGGAAGCCGATATCATGAGCGCGGAAGAAAGCAATGGCGGCGTCGCTCGCACCGCCTCTCGGATTGCCCAGCGCTTCCAGCCCCTGATCCGCCAATTCAGCGCGGAAGGCTGAAACTATCGCTTCTGTATCGGGCAATTTCAATTCTGGCGCCGCCTCCAGAACCGTGGCGGCAAGCTCTTCAATGATCCCGGCGAATTTGGCCTGAGCATATCCATGAAAGGCAAAACCTGCCTGCTCGCTCGCCGCCTGCTGCGCCTTGGCCCGCCAATTGGCGAGACGTTTCACCGTTGGACTATCAAAGAACAGCGTCCGGCCAAAAAGCCTGTCGACCGTGCGTTCCACATCTGGCCGCAAGGCTCCCACGATCAGGCGCAGGCGCTCTGCCTCACGCGATTGCTGTTCCAACGCCTCCAGATTGTCGCGGATCGGCTGTTCGCGCGGGATGGTCGA
>JAGREF010000341.1 GCA_020446665.1 Sphingomonadaceae bacterium | reverse complement strand
CATCAGCACCTGGCATTCCGGGTCGCCAAAACGGCAGTTGTACTCGATCAGCTTCGGGCCTTCATTGGTCAGCATCAGCCCGGCAAAGAGCACGCCGGAATAGGGCATGCCTTCCTCTGCCATGGTCTTCACAGTCGGGCCGATGATCTTTTCCAGCACTTCGCCGCGGGTCAGCGGGTCCAGCACCGGGGCAGGGCTATAGGCGCCCATGCCGCCCGTATTGGGGCCGTTATCCCCTTCACCCACGCGCTTGTGATCCTGCGCGCTGCCAAAGGTCATGATGTTGGTGCCGTCGGTAAGCGCGAAGAAGCTGGCTTCCTCGCCAGCCATGAATTCCTCGACCACCACTTCTGCACCAGCTGCGCCAAAGGCACCGCCAAACATGTCAGCCAGCGCCGTTTCCGCTTCTGCGCGTGTATCGGCGATCACCACACCCTTGCCCGCGGCCAGACCATCAGCCTTGAGCACGAAAGGCGGGGCGAAAGTATCGAGCGCGGCCACCGCCTGATCCAGCGAGGTCGTACGGATATAACCGGCGGTGGGAATGCCCGCGCGCTCGCACAGATCCTTGGTAAAGCCCTTGCTGCCTTCCAGCTGCGCGGCGGCCTGCGAGGGGCCGAACACGGCAAAGCCCTCTGCGCGCAGGCTGTCGCTCAAGCCGTCAACCAGCGGTGCCTCTGGCCCCACCACGACCAGACCGATGCGCTTTTCCTCGCAAAAGCTGATGACGGCAGCATGATCGGTTGCATCCAGCGCCACGCATTCGGCATGGTCGGCAATGCCGGGGTTGCCCGGCGCGGCATAGAGTTTATCCCCGTCGCCCGACAGCAAACGGGATTGCGCCAGCTTCCATGCCAGCGCATGTTCGCGCCCGCCCGACCCCAGCAAGAGGATATTCATGCCCCGCTCCGATGACTTTGATGATTCCCTTGGCGGGCTGGTAGCGCGTGGGCGCGCAGGCGACAACGCTGAGCCGCTGAGCATCACCGAATTATCGAACCGGCTGAAGCGCACGGTGGAGGATCAATTTGGCTATGTCCGCCTGCGCGGCGAGCTGTCGGGCGTGAAACGGGCGGCCTCCGGCCATCTCTATTGCAGCCTGAAAGACGAGAAATCCGTCCTTGATGCAGTGATGTGGCGCGGCGGTGTGCAGCGCCTGCCTTTCGCGCCGGAAGACGGGCTGGAGGTGATCGCAACCGGCAAGCTGACGACCTATCCGGGCCGCTCCAAATATCAGATCGTCATGGAAAGCATGGAGATTGCGGGCGAAGGGGCGCTGCTGGCGCTGCTGGAAAAGACCCGCGCAAGGCTGGCGGCAGAGGGGCTGTTCGCGCCTGAACGTAAACGCCGCCTGCCTTTCCTGCCGCGCACGATCGGCGTGGTCACCTCGCCCACTGGCGCCGTGATCCGCGATATTCTCCACCGGCTGGCGGATCGTTTTCCCAGCCATGTGATCGTCTGGCCTGTGCTGGTGCAGGGCAAGGGCGCGGCGGAGCAAGTGGCGGCGGCGGTCAACGGCTTTTCCGCGCTGGAACCGGGCGGGGCGATCCCCCGGCCCGATCTGGTGATCGTCGCACGCGGCGGCGGATCGATCGAGGATTTGTGGAGCTTCAACGAAGAAGTCGTGGTCCGCGCGGTGGCGGAATCCGCGATTCCCGTGATCTCTGCTGTCGGGCATGAGACCGATACGACATTGTGCGACTATGCCGCCGATATGCGCGCGCCAACGCCCACGGCAGCGGCGGAAATGGCCGTGCCGGTGCGGCGCGAACTGGCGGCGCAACTGGCGGAACTGGGCGCGCGGCAGAAACGCGGCGTGCTGCGCCCGCTTGATCTGGCGCGCGAACGGCTGGAAGCGCGCCAGCAGCGCTTGCCCAAGGTGGAGGCGCTGCTGCAGCCACAGGCGCAGAAGCTGGACGAGCTGTCTGAACGCTTGCGCCGTGCCTTGTCTGACCGCGCGGGCAAGGGGCGCGAACGGCTCAGCGAATTGCGCCTCACCCCGGCGATGCTCGAACGCAATCTGCGCGATGCGCGGCAGCGTTTCGGCACGGCGCGGCTTACCCCGGCGCTGGTCACGCGCCCGCTGGCGGAACGGCGCGAAAGGCTGGCGGCCGTGGCGCGGCTGGCGCAGCAGCTCCACCCCGACAAGCCGCTGCAGCGCGGCTATGTGCGGGTGATGGATGCAGATGGCAAGACGCTGACTGACCGGGCGCAGGCTGCGAAAGAAGCCGCTCTGGTGCTCAAATTCCGTGACGGGACGCTGCAGGTCGCAACGGGCGACGCTCCGCCGCCCCCCCGCAAGGCCCCACACAAGACCCCGCCAAAGCCGCGCCAGCCCGGCCCTGCCTCGCAGCAGGACGATCTTTTCGGATGACCAAGCGGTTCATTGTCCGCTCACGCCCGGCTTGCTAAGGGACCAATCATGTTGATGTCTTCAAGAAATGATGCCGCCCAGCTGGTCTATGGCCCTAATGGCTTTCGGGTCATGCGCCCCGGCCAGCATGTGATCTGTGCCGTGTCCGGCGTACCAGTGCCGCTGGAAGAGCTCCGTTACTGGTCTGTGACCAAACAGGAAGCCTATGCGAGCGCCGAGCTCGCAACGCAGCGTCTGACCGGGCAGGCGTGATCATGCGCTGGCTTGTCATGGGCAGCGCGGCGGGGTTTGCTGGCTTGGTGGCGTTGGGCAGCTGCAACGCTTCCTCCATTGCCGCAACGGAAGAAGCGCCTGCGCCTGTCACGCAGCCAGCGCCGGTTGCACCGGTGATTGCGGCCAAGGCAGCGGCCGAAGCCCCTGCGATCCGCAAGGATTTCACACTGGTTGGCGAATTGACGCAAGGTGGCTGGATCCGCGGACAGGTGCCCAGCCGCGCGGTTTCCGCCAGTCTGGACGGGCAGGAATTGCCGCTGGATGGGCAAGGGCGCTTCTTTGCCGCCTTTGACCGCGATTCGGGCACGAGCGCTTTGCTGACCGCGATGCTCGCTGATGGCAGCACTGTGACCAAGCGGCTGACAATTTCTCCGCGCAAATGGAATATCGAGCGCGTCAATGTCGCGCGCCGGTCGGGTGGGCCGAGCGCTGCCTTCATGGAGCGGCGGCGGCCGGAGCTGGCAAAGATCAATGCTGCGCGCAAGGTGAATGCGCCGTCCATGGGTTGGGCGCAGGATTTTGTCTGGCCAGTCAAGGGCCGCATTTCCGGGCGCTTCGGCTCTCAGCGCATCTATCGCGGAGAGCCGGGCAGCTATCATTCGGGGATGGACATCGCCACGGGTGCCAGCGGCACACCCTTTGTCGCCCCGGCTGATGGGGTCGTGACGCTGGCCGCGGCCAAGCCGTTTAGCCTCGAAGGAAATCTGCTGATCATTGACCATGGCAATGGGCTCAACAGCGCTTTCCTCCACTGTTCCAAGCTGGCGGTGAAAGAAGGCGATGTGGTGAAGCGCGGGCAATATATCGGCAATATCGGCTCCACCGGGCGCGCCACCGGGCCGCATCTGCATTGGAGCATTAAATGGCGCAAGGCGCGGCTCGATCCGCTGCTCTTCGTCGGCCCGCAATCCTGACCCATGAGAGGCGCGCGGCTGGCCCTGCTGGCGCTGGTCGCGCTTGGCCTTGCTCCGGGCGTGTGGTGGCGCTCGGCGCTGCCGCCCGCCAATAACGCACAGCAATTGCGCTTCACGCCTCTGGCCGGGGCGCAGGGTACGGTCGGGCCCTTTACACTCACTGATGCATGGGAACTGGATAGTCCCAATAGCCGCTTCGGGGGCTATTCCGCCTTGTTGCTGCTTGAGGATGGGCGCTTCATTGCCGGCAGCGACACAGGCAATGTCCTTCTCTTCACGGCCCCAGATCGCGGCGGCGAGGCGCCTTATCTTGGCCCCTTTGGCAAGAAGAAAGACAAGGACAAGCACCTCTCTGATCTGGAATCGCTTACCAGAGACCCGGAAACAGGGCAGATCTGGGCGGGATTTGAAGGCCAGAACGCGATCCAGCGAATGGCGCGCGATTTTTCCGCCGTGAAGAGCATCCGCCCGCCGGAAATGCGCCCATGGGCTGGCAATTCCGGGCCGGAAGCGATGGTGCGGCTGGTTGATGGCCGGTTTGTCGTGCTGGCAGAAGGCAATACGAGCTGGCGTGACCAGACGCATCGCGCCCTTCTCTATCCATCAGACCCGGTGGCGGGGGCCGAACCAGTCGCCTTCCGCTTTGCCGCCCCGGATGGCTTTGACCCGGTCGACATGAAGCAATTGCCCGATGGCCGGGTGCTGATTCTGTTGCGACGGCTGCGGATCAGCCTGTCACCCGGCTTTGAAAGCGCGCTGATGCTGCTTGATCCGGCCGATATTGCCCCAGGCGATTTGTGGACGGGCGCGCTGCTGGCAGAGCTCAACGGCCCTTTCCCGGCGGAAAATTATGAAGGTCTCGCGATCGAAGAGCTGACCGGGGGCGCGCTCGCCCTGTGGCTGATCGCCGATGATAATACCGGCCAGTTCCAGCGCAGCCTGCTGGTGCGGCTGGAATGGACACCGCCCGCGATCGCTGCAAGCGGCGAATAGCCACTGACAACACAAAGGGCGCGCAGGTTACCCTGCACGCCCTTTGAAAAGCTCGTCAGCCCCGCAAAGGGGCCGGGCAATCAGGCGGCGGCCTGTGCCTTCTTCAGCTCGCGCTTCACCTTGCGGGCGCGCGGGCTCAGCTTTTCGTCGCGAGTCTTGAGCAGCCAGTTGTCGAGGCCGCCATTATGCTCCACCGAACGCAGGCCATGGGTGGACACGCGGAATTTGTAACCACGCTCCAGCGTTTCGCTCAGCAGCGTCACATTCTGCAGATTCGGCAGGAATACCCGCTTGGTCTTGTTGTTGGCGTGGCTCACATTGTGGCCGGTCTGGCGGCCCTTGCCAGTCAGTTCGCAAATGCGCGACATGATAATCTCTCGTCAAATAGCGGCCTTGCAGCAAATGCCATAAGGCCCGGTTTGTCCCGGAAAGGCGCGCGCATAGCGGTGGCCTGCCGAATCGTCAAGCATTGCGCGCACCCTTCAGTGCGCCTAGCGAGCAGATATGTCTCGCTGGCCGCTTCCCGAACCGATGCAACAGGCGCTCGCATTGGCGCAGCTGGCCGCTGAAGCAGGTGAAGTGCCCGTGGGCGCGGTGGTAACATGCGCGGGAGAGATTGTCTCCGGCGCGCATAATGCACCGCGTGAAATGCACGATCCCACCGCCCATGCAGAGATCGTGGCGATTCGCGTCGCGGCGGCCAAATTGGGGCGCGACAGGCTGGATAATTGCGAGCTGTGGGTAACGCTGGAACCCTGCGCCATGTGTGCGGGCGCGATCAGCCACGCCCGGATCCAAAAGCTCTATTACGGCGCGAGCGACCCCAAGGGCGGCGCAGTAGAGCATGGCGCGCGGATTTTCGACCAGCCGCAATGCCTGCACCGGCCAGAGGTCTATTCCGGCATGGGCGAGGAACGGGCGGCGGAATTACTGAGGGGGTTCTTTGCCGCGCGGCGGTGAGTTTTTGTTTTCCGCACACCCATCCGGGCGCGCGTCCTCGGTGCTAATCCTCCGCTACGCTACGGGCACCTGCGGACGGGCAGTCGCCCTTGCGGCCCACTGGTCGTGGACCGTTCCATTCCAGGCTACCGGCTTGGTCGCGGAGCACGGTCGCGCAGCGACCGCAAGGCCGGAAGCGAAGTCAAAGACGCAGCTGTCCAAAGGACACCTGCAAGGCCGTCCGCAGCGATTGGGCCGTAAGGCCCCTTGAGCGAGGATATCGCGCGCCCGGATGGGCGTGCGGAAATCAAACGACTCCTCACAACCCCCGCCAGATCTTCACCTTCACATTATCCCTCGGCCCGAACTGCCGGGCGTTGCAGCGGGTCGGCAGGAAGTCCCGCCCGTAGCAGAGCCGCAATTCCTGCAGCCAGCCGCGCTGGTTCAGCTTCAGCCCGACATGCTCCGCCTTCCAGCGCGGGCCATTGGCGCGGGCGAAGGCGGCGCGCAGGGTTCCGGCATTGAGGCCATCCTTGCGCGAGAGACGGTCAAAATCGGGGAAGGTCAGCGAATCCCACAATATGCGCGTGACCTTGTAATAGGTCTC
>JAGREF010000021.1 GCA_020446665.1 Sphingomonadaceae bacterium | reverse complement strand
GCCATGGCCAAGCGGCTGGCGACCGATAGCGGCAGCAATGTGGTCAACAATGCGCTGCAATTGTTCGGCGGCTATGGCTATCTCAAGGAATATCCGATCGAACGTTTCTGGCGCGATTTGCGCGTGCATTCGATCCTGGAAGGCACCAATCAGGTGATGCGCATGATCGTGGGAAGGGACTTGCTCCGCCAATGACCGACGAAGTTCACATCCACACGCATGGCCCTGCCGGGCATATCTCGCTTAACCGGCCCAAGGCGATTCATTCGCTGACGCTCGACATGTGCCACGCGATGAGCGCGGCGTTGTCCCAGTGGGCAGATGATGATGCGGTGCAGGCCGTGCTGCTTGACCATGCTGAAGGGCGCGGCTTTTGCGCGGGCGGCGATATCAATCTGCTGCGCAACAGCGCGCTCAATGATGGCGGCGTATCGGGGCGGAAATTCTTCCATGACGAATATCAGCTCAACCATCAGATGTTCACCTATGCCAAGCCGATTGTCGCCTTCATGGATGGCATCACCATGGGCGGCGGCGTGGGCATCAGCCAGCCGGCGAAATATCGCGTGGCGACGGAAAACACCCGCTTTGCCATGCCGGAAACGGGCATTGGCCTGTTCCCCGATGTTGGCGGTGGCTGGTATCTGGCGCGGCTGGGCGGGCGTCTGGGCCAGTTCCTCGCCCTCACCGGTGCGCGGCTGGACGGGGCGGAATGCCTGTGGGCGGGCCTCGCCACGCATTATCTGCCGAGCGAGGCTCTGGCGGAAGCCAAGGCCCGGATTGCGCAGCACCCGGACCGGATCGCAGGCATTTTGGCGGAGCTTTCCGTCACACCGCCCCCGGCCCGGATCGAGGCCAATGCCGACAAGATCGCCAGGCATTTCGCGTCGGATCGCTATGAAGATATCCTCGCCAGCCTGGAGGCTGACGGCAGCGAATGGGCGGCGAAGGAAATTGGCACGCTGGGCACCAAGAGCCCGCAGACCTGCAAGGTCGCCTTGCGCCAGCTGGCCGAGAGTGCTCCGCTCAGCGATTTCGCGGACAATATGCGGATGGAATATCGCATCGCCAGCCGCGTGCTGACCCGCCACGATTTTGCCGAAGGCGTGCGCGCGCTGATCGTGGACAAGACCAATGACCCGCAATGGGACCCGGCCACACCCGAAGGCGTGAGCGAGGAATTGCTCGACAGCATCTTCGCGCCGCTGCCGGAACAGGAAGAATGGAAACCGCTATGAGCTACGAAACCATCACAGTCGAACAGCGTGACGCTGTGACCCTCATCACGCTCAACCGCCCGCAGGCGCTGAATGCGCTTAATACGCAGGTGCTGGACGAGTTGATCGCTGCCTTTGCTGCCTATCAGGCTGATGACAGCCAGCGTTGCGCCGTGCTGACCGGCAGCGGGGACAAGGCCTTTGCTGCAGGTGCAGACATCAAGGAAATGGCCGACAAGCCCGCGGCTGATTTCTATCTGCAGGACTTCTTCTCCAAATGGACCAGCCATGTGGTGAAGACGACCCGCAAACCGTGGATCGCAGCGGTAAATGGCTTTGCGCTGGGCGGCGGGTGTGAACTCGCAATGATGTCCGATTTCATTATCGCCAGCGACCGTGCGAAATTCGGCCAGCCGGAAATCAAGCTGGGCGTGGCACCCGGTATGGGTGGCAGCCAGCGCCTGACGCTCGCCGTGGGCAAGGCGAAGGCGATGGAAATGTGCCTGACGGGCCGGATGATGGATGCCGAAGAGGCTGAACGCAGCAATCTCGTCGCCCGCGTGGTGCCGCATGATGAATTGCTGACCGAAGCGATGAAGACCGCTGCGACCATCGCCTCCATGCCGCCTATGGCCGCCCAGGTGAACAAGGAAATGGTCAACGCCGCCTTTGAAATGAGTCTTGATCAGGGCCTGCTGCACGAACGCCGCCTGTTCCAGATCCTCACCGCGACGGAAGACAAGGCCGAGGGCATGGCGGCTTTCATCGAAAAGCGCGAAGGCAACTGGAAGGGGCGGTGATCGTCAATTCCCTCTCCCCTTCAGGGGAGAGGGAGGAGCCGCGAAGCGGCGGAGGGTGTGGGGCCTGTCAGTCAGGCGCAGTTCCAGCCCGACAATCCCCACCCCACCCCCCCTGAAGGGGAGGGGCTTTTTGGAGAGTAACAGACATGAAAATCGCATTTATCGGCCTTGGCAATATGGGTGGCGGGATGGCCGCGAATCTGGTGAAGGCAGGGCATGATGTCCGCGCTTTCGACCTGAGCGAGGTCGCGCTGGCGCAGGCCAAGGATAATGGCTGTCTGACCTTCACCACCGCGCAAGAAGCCGTGCAGGGCGTGGAAGCGGTCGTTTCCATGCTGCCCAATGGCGGGATCGTGGAGCGGGTCTATACCAGCGACGTGATCGGCCATGTACCAGCGGGTGCCGTGCTGCTCGATTGCTCGACGATTGACGTGGCAACCGCGCGCAAGGTGGTGGAAGCGGCAGAGGCTGCGGGCTATGCCATGGTCGATGCGCCGGTCTCCGGCGGGATCGCGGCAGCCAATGGCGGCACGCTGACTTTCATGGTTGGCGGGACAGACGAAGCCTTTGGCCGCGCCGAGCCGATCCTGCAGGCGATGGGCAAGGCGGTGATCCATGCCGGTGGTGCCGGGACGGGGCAGGCAGCCAAGATCTGCAACAACATGCTGCTGGGCATCCACATGATCGGCACATGCGAAGCCTTTGCCATGGCGCAGAAGTTGGGGCTCGACCCGCAGACTTTCTACGACATTTCCAGCGTCTCATCCGGCCAGTGCTGGTCGATGACTTCCTATTGCCCGGTCCCCGGCGTCGGCCCGCAAAGCCCGAGTGACAATGACTATCAGGGCGGTTTCGCCACTGGTCTGATGCTCAAGGATCTGAAGCTGGCGATGGAAGCGGCGGAAACCGCAGGCGTCGATACGCGCATGGGCCGCCGGGCGAAGGAAATCTACGAAGCCTTTGACGCAGCGGGCAATTCCACCCGCGATTTTTCGGCAGTGATTACCGAGCTCTAAGTCGCGTATACATTCAGGATTCCCATTTGGCTCAAAGTCTGATTCAAGCTGCTGGCTGGATGGAGGTCAGCATGGATGGATCGACAGGAACTGAGTGACGCGGTTTGGGAGCGCATGGCACCGCATTTGCCTGGCAAGGCGACGAACCCTGGACGGACGGGGCGTGACAACCGGTTGTTTGTGGAGGCGATCCTGTGGCTGGCGCGGTCGGGAGCGCACTGGCGCGTCCTGCCCAAGGAGTTTGGCCGTTGGCACACCGTCTACCAGCGTTTCAATCGGTGGTGCCGCAGCGGTGTTTGGGAGAATCTTTTCAAGGCGTTGAGCGATGATGCCGACTTCGAGTACATCCTTGTCGACAGCACCATTGTGCGCGCGCATCAGCACAGCGCTGGTGCCCCAAAAAAAGTGATCGATCCGAAGATCGGTTTGAAGCTCACGCGCTGGGACGCTCCAAAGGCGGGCTGAGCACCAAGGTCCATGCCGCCACCGATGCCTTGGGCAACCCGGTTCGTTTCATTCTGACCGGCGGCGAACGCAATGACATAACCCAGATCGAGGGGCTGCTCCACGGGCTCAAGGCAGGCCACGTTCTGGCAGACAAGGGATATGATGGGCAGCGGGCCATGGATGCCATCGCAGCCAGCGGCGCAGAACCCGTCGTCCCACGCCGAATCATCACCGCCAAATGGCGCAGCTTCGATGCCACGATCTACAAAGACCGCAACCTGATCGAGCGCTTCTTCAACAAGATCAAACACTTCAGACGTATCGCAACCAGATACGACAAGCTCGCCAGAAACTACGCTGGCTTCCTCAACCTCGTGGCAGCCCTCAAATGCTGCCTCTGAATGTAAACGCGACCTAGGGACCATGGCGTTTCGATAGCCCCAAACACGTCATCCTGAACTTCGCAGCGGGGGGCGTATACCCGCTCAAGACCAACGGTATCACGAAACCCTATGTAGGCGTTCCGGAGGAAGCCGTCGAACGCATCAAACGCGGCGAAATCGCAATGGAAGTTGATTGGGTGCGGATCTACCAGCGCTAAGCTGATTGAAGCCTGCGACCATCAGCGGCATTGCGAGCTTTGTCCGCAACGCTGCCAGGGCAGCATTTTCAAAAGATGGTGGGCGCGGCAAGGATTGAACTTGCGACCCCACCCGTGTGAAGG
>JAGREF010000340.1 GCA_020446665.1 Sphingomonadaceae bacterium | reverse complement strand
CGAGCGCCTTCTGACGGTCCACGTTGCTTTCCTTGTTTACCAGCTTCAATTCCGCAGCCATCGCACGGCCTCCTTCGCTTTCCTAGGCCCCACGCCCAGTTATCGACTGGCTGCAGTTGTATCGCTTTTGTTCTTATGGAACAAGAGGGGAACGATGCTTTTTGGAACAAAAGGAGTTTTTCGAATACAAGGCATTGATACAACGGGATTTAAACTATTCCTCGACCTCCGGAACAAGGCGCAATTTCCACACAATCCTTCGTTCCGTTCCGGATCGAACCGTTATTTCAGCGACATATTCGCCATCCTTCACGCGCAGGCCGCGCAGCCCCTTGACCTCCCACTCGCTTGCCGCACCGACAACCAGCCGGACGGTCACGTCGTGATTATTGGCATTGGTGAGCAAGACCGACATGTCGGACCATTTGCCATTGCGATCATCGGGTTCATCAGCATCGGGCGCGAGCGAGCAATCGCCCATCACCTGGCGGCTTTCGCCAAAGTCCAGTTCCACATCCTGCCCCACGGCATAGTCGCGCAGGAATTGCTCACCCACCAGCAGATCGCCCCGGCGGGACGGTTCGAACAGAGTAAAACCACCTGTCGGCAGCGCCGCGCCGAGCCCGTGTTTCGCATCATTCTTCGTCGCAAACAGAATGCTGGTGGGGACCGGTTCATCATCGAATTCATCCCACGGATCGCAGCCCAACGTGTAGAGAAATTCGCCTTCCACTGCCCCCTTGTCGAGAAAGGCGACCTGTTTCAGCCCCTTGGCGTTGACCGTGACGGGTTCAGGGATGCGGTAGAGCTTGAGATCGCCCAGTTGTTCCTCCTGCGCCATGACGGCTAAGGCCACTGGAGCATTCATCATTTTCGCTTCCCGGCGCTGCGCGGTGACCATGATTACCTCTCCACTATCATACATGGCCATTGGCGCAGGAGGAGGCGGAGGATAACCTGGTTCATAATTCGGCACGGGCGAGCCAGCTGCCGTGCTGCCAATCGGATAGCATTGCAGCCGCAGGGGTCGCGCAGCGGGTGGGTCAGCCAGACCTTCGTAATCACTCTCGACATTGATCGTGCCTGCCACCGCCATCAATTCGGCATCGGGAAAGCTCTGGCCATTATCGTTGAGCAAGGTCAGCCAGCTCATCAGCCGCAGCTTCACCTTGCCGCGTTTTGCCTGCTCCGCCAGCGTCGCGACATAATGGGCGGACCAGTCAAAGCCCCAGGCGAGATAGGTCAGCGTGACAGTATAGGTGCCGCCGCTCTGGCTGCGCGTGTCGATGGAGAAGACCGGCTTGGCAGAGAGCCCCGCAGGCACACGGTCGAAGCTCAACCCTTCCGGCAGGCCCGAACAGCGCACCGCTTCATATCCTTCGCGCGTTTGCAGCACGAGCCCGCCATCGGCGCGAGTGCGGATAATCGCCTCTTCGGCTTGCGATGTGCCGCTGCCCGGATTGGTGCGGGTGATGCGCACGCGATTACCCAGTGTGCCATCCACCAGCGCAGCGGGGCTGAGCAGATCGGCATTGCGGTTCTTCTCGATCGTCCCACCCGGCAGGCCGGTGACGATGGCAGTCACTGCCACCATACCCTCTGCCACGCCGGTAAAGCGAATGGTGGATTCGCCCGGCGGCAAAGTGACCGTGCGGGTCTCGCTGATCATGGCGAAGCCTTGCGGCATATCCGTGTCCATCGGATCGCCAACGAAGCGATCCGGGTCGCGATAGATGGTGACAGAGAGCTTTTGCGGATCAGACGCGTCCACCACTTCGCGCGCAGCAACGGGCGCAGTCCACAGCGCCGCCAGCGCCACCAGCATAGAGGCGATCTGCCTCATCCCCCGCGCCCCTAGTAACGCGTTTCGAAAGTGACCCGGATCACCCGTTTGCCTTCTGCAGGCACCGGCACAATCCATTTGCGGCGATCATTATTGATCTGAGTGCCTGTAATATCCTCGCTCACCACACGGTAATCCGTGCTCCACCAGCCGCGATTGAGGCCCGCCTGCACCAGATCCACATCGACCGGCGTGTTCTTCGCATTGGTCAGCGTATAGCGCATGGTGGTGCGGTAATATTTCTTGGGCCGCTCCGCTTCGATGACGGTGGTTTCCCGGCCTTCCTCGATCACGCGATAGCGCGCCGTCTTCTCCCATTCGGACGAAGTTATCGTCTCGCGCTTTTCCACTTCAGCCTGAACGAAAATATCAAACGCATCGCCTGTCCGCAGGCTCATTTCGCTGCCCATGGGTGTATGGCCAATACCATTTTCGCCAATGAATTGTGGCGTGCCCTTGCTGTCGCGCTGATAGAAACGCACTGTGCCAGCAGGCAGCGCATCACCCAGCCCGCCTTCTCGACTGGACGAGAAGGCGATCTCGCTGGAAACATTCACCGGATTGCCGTCATTATTCATCCATCCGACGGTGCGGGAATAGATCTTGCGCGCCTTTACCCCCTGCACATCCAGGAAACTGACCTGCTTGGTCTGGGCATTGGCAATCGTGGTCCGCCCGCTGATCGGGTAGAGGTAGAAATCGCCCAATTGCTCGCGATCTGCTCTTTGTGTGCCCGCCCGCACCATCCCGCTGGAGGAAGAGCCGAACCGCCCCCGCCCATTGCCGCTATTGGGATTGCCCGCCACTAACAGCGTATTGGCATTGGTGAAGGTCGTGCCGGTGCTGTTGGTCAGCGTGACCCAGCCCTGCATGTCGATCGTGCCATCGCCTTCATTGTAGAGCGCGACATAATCGGCGCTCCAGCCCATGCCGGAGGTGAGATAGCGGATCTGCGCCGGGCGCACGCCAGCGCGGCTTGACTGGAGATTGACGGACAGCGTCGGGCGCGCGCGCAGAT
>JAGREF010000339.1 GCA_020446665.1 Sphingomonadaceae bacterium | reverse complement strand
ACCATGCGTGGAACCAGACTTTTCAAGACCGCCGCTGCCATCAGCGCGCTGACGCTGGCCATGCCAGCACAGGCAGGGGATGAGGAAGAAACGACCCTGCTGGCGGGGATCGGCCTTACCGCTGCAATTGGCAAGACCGAGCTGAAGGAAGGCGCGGGCGATATCGAAGCCCAGATTGTCAACGCGGTGTTGCTGAACAAGGCCGCGAAGTTCCTGGAGACAAATGTTGTCCGGAATTCGAACAAGGTCATTCTGCTCGCTGGCGATACCACGGCCGATTTCCGGCAGTTCGCGTTGGTTGATACGCAGGTGAAGCTGGTTGAAGATGGCACGACTGAGCTGGTCGGCCATTGCGAGCGCGGTACTACCATCCCCCTGGGTGGTAAGTCTGCTTTGACTTTGTCGCGGCGTAACCTGGTGACGGCCGGTTTCGACTTGCTGAAGACTGACCGCGAGATCAGCGGGGTCAGCATTGATGTCGATACCCAGATGCTGATGAACATGGTGGTCGCTCAGAAGACCAGCAAGTTCTTCCTGCCCGGCGAGGCAGCTTTTGCCGGGGCAGATTCGACCAGCTTGGTGGAGCGAATTGGTCTTGCGGACAAGAAACTCAAATCATTAGCCAAGAACTCTTGCTTGAAGAAGGCACCGATCAAGGCAGCCTATGAAAAGCTGACTGCAACGATCACGGCATTGACTGCCCCGGGCAAGGACGGTGCGCCCAGTGCGATCGAGAAGGCTGACCTGCTTTCGCCGCTGTCGGGGATTGATGATGTGTTGCGCGTCAAGGTGGTGAAGGCTGGCGGGACGCTGATCAACCGGAACCATGTCCTCACTACTATCGGGATTGACGGCGTCACCCTGTCCAGCGGGCTTGTGCTGACTTACCGCCTTTCCAGCCGTGACACCGGGAAAGTCGCAAAATCCGGCGTAATCCTGTGTCGGACAGGCGGCTACAAGCTCCGCACGATCAACAGCTGGGTTTACGACAACCCGACAGAGGCCCTGAAGGGCCGCGATCATGGCTGTGTGGTCCTGAATGGGGCTGAAGTTCCCACGAAAATCCCCTGCGATCCCAAGAAAGATGCCTGCGATCCCCCGAACATCCCCAACGATTCCAGGCAAGACCCCGAGAAAGTCCCCCAGCAAATCTGAACCGGAACTTCCCGGCAATTTCTCTACCAAGGAGGGTTTGGAGATGAAGAATTACCTATGCTCTGTGGCGGCAATTTCTCTGCTGGCAGCGCTTGCTGCCTGTGCGGAGGAGTCCGGCGAGCCTGGCGAAGAGGCCTATCAACTCGATGCCGATTTGCTCTCGCGGGAAGATGCCGTGCACAAAGAGGCGATTGATGAAGCCAGGGAACTGGTCAACGCGGGTGGCTTTGAAGCCTTCATGGCGAGCGCTTACAAGGAAGACTTCGAAGGCGGGGGCTATATCGTCAATGGCGATGTCTTCCTGCCTGACGAAGCCGCCTTGCGGGCATTCTATGAGAATGAATTCGTGCCTATGACGACTGCCAGTCCGAAATTCACTCTCGATGTGGACCTCAATGGCGCTGACAATATCTGGGATGAGCAACAAAAGCGCGCGATAACCTATTGTATATCAACCAGTTTTGGGCGCGATTACGCCCGGGTGCGCGATGCGATGGAAGCGGCAACTGCGGCCTGGGAAGAAGTGGCAGACCTCGATTTCCAGCATGTCGCCGCGCAGGACAGCGCGTGTAACGGCGCCAATGCGGCGGTGACATTCGATGTCCGGCCAGTGCGCGGGCAGCGTTACCTCGCGCGGGCATTCTTCCCCAATTATGCGCGGGCAAGCCGCAATGTGATGATCAATGATAGCGGCATGGATTATCCCAATACCGGGCCGGGGCTAACGCTAACCGGCATTTTGCGGCATGAACTGGGGCATACGATCGGTGCCCGGCATGAACATATCCGCCCCGAAGCTGGTGTATGCCAGGAAACGGGCGATTCCCGCCCGATCACCAATTATGATGCTTATTCGGTGATGCATTATCCGCAATGCAACGGGCTGGGCGACTGGACACTGACGCTGACGCGGCTCGATCGCATCGGTGCGGCGTGCATTTATGGCGCGGCTGCGGGGACTAATCCCGACCTGTCACTCTGCCGCAAGCGAGTGAGATAACACTGGAAAGTGAGTGGTGCCTCGGGGCGGATTCGAACCACCGACACTGCGATTTTCAGTCGCATGCTCTACCAACTGAGCTACCGAGGCATTCGCTGAGCGACGGCCCATGCACGGGCTGCCAAGCGTTTGGAGCGCCGCCTATGGCGAAGCCGCCCGATATTGGCAAGGGGGTAATCGCCCCCAATGTTCAGTCTTCCGGCGCGATCTCATCCGGTGCGACCGGGCGCCCCGGAACCGCATAACCATCGGTAAACCAGTTGGCGAGATCGCGATCGCGGCAGCGGGCCGAACAGAAGGGCGCGAATTCCTGGCTGCGCGGGCGGCGGCAGATCGGGCAGGGGCGGGTCTTGGCGGCGGCACTGGTCATGGCGGCACCGCCTGCGCGAAGCAGCCATCGGGTGCAAGCGTATCGTCGATATTCCAGCGGATATGGCGGCCTGTCCGGCGGGCGAGTTCGGCCTCCCATCCGGGCTGGATGGCGGCCCTGACGCGGGCAGGGACGGTGAGCAGCAGCGCGCCGGCTTCGCTCACCCGTTCCGCCCGGCGCAGGAGCAGGCGGGCGGCGGCATCTGGCCATCGCGCCAGCAGTTCGGGGAGGGAGGCGTGCTCGCGCCGGGCCACGAGCTGGACCAGCCCGAATCCGTTCATTCCGGTCCGTTCATGCGGCCAGCCGGCCAGCGCGGCAGCCAATGCGGTATCCACCGCCTTGCGATCGGCCTTTGCCTCCAGCGTCGGAAAGTCGATCACGACCGAACCCGCCAGATCGAACTGGCGGATGGCGCGGGCAATGGCGGGCACGGCGGCCAGCGCCAGCGCACGCGGCGCCAGCGTGCCATCGACATCGATCGCAGTCAGCGCGCTGGTGAGTTCGATGCAAAGCGAGCCGCCCGGAAAATCGACCGTGCCGTGCATCACCTCGGCCCACAGCTCGTCCCATCCCGCGAAGTGCGGCACGATCCGCGCGTCGAGCGCTTCGGCCAGCGTGGGGGCAG
>JAGREF010000338.1 GCA_020446665.1 Sphingomonadaceae bacterium | reverse complement strand
TCGCCATCGCGCACCCGCACGAGGATTTCGGGCGAGGAGCCGACCACGGCAAAGCCGGGCAGGTCGAGGAAATAGAGGAAGGGCGAGGGGTTCACGCGGCGCAAGGCGCGATAGAGCGCCATCGGCGGGAGCGGGAAGGGGCAGGTGAAACGCTGCGCCAGCACCACCTGGAAGATGTCACCTGCCTCGATATAGTCTTTCGCGCGCAGCACCATGTCGCGATATTGCCCGTCTGCCATGGTCGGGGTGAGAGCCATGTCAGGCAGTTCCGCCACCGGGGCTTCTACCGGCGCAGCATTGACCAATTGCCGCAGGGCATTGTCGATCCGCTCGCCAGCACGTTCCACTGCGCGATCCGGGTCGGCACCTTCCGCCCAGAGCGGGGCGATGCAGAACAATTCATCGCTCAGCCCGTCAAAGATCAGCACCAGTGTCGGCCGCACGAACAGCATATCGGGCAGTTCATTGGGGCTTTGCGGTGCGCGGGGCAGCTTTTCCACCAGCCCGATGGTTTCATAGCCAAAATAGCCCACAAGGCAGGCGAGTGCAGGGGGCAACTCAGCTGGTACGTCGATCCGGCAGGCTTGTGCCAGCGCGCGGAGTTCCTCCAGTGAGCCGCCATCGCATGGCGTAAAGGCCGTACGATCCGCCTGCCATGCATGGTTGATTTCGGCGCTGTTCCCGGTGGCACGGAAGACAAGGTCAGGATCCAGGCCAAGGAGGCTGTATCGCCCGCGGACTTCGCCGCCTTCGACCGATTCGAGCAGGAAGTCGCCGCGCTCGGCTACGAACAGCTTCAGCGCTGCGCCAACCGGGGTCTGCGTGTCACAGACCACTTTGCGCCAGACGAGCGAAGCCTCCCCGCGCGCCAAGGCAGTGCGGGCCGTTTCAGCATTCTCAAGCAGGAAACCAGACAGGGCGCGTTCCTTAGCTCTCACCGATCAACTGCTTGCGAACAGCGTCGATCCCAGCGTCATTGCGCTCAATCTTGGTGGCAGCGCGGACAGCATTTTGAGACTGCTCGGCATATTCCTGGCCCATGGCTCCGCCCAGCTGCTGCTTGGCCTGCGCAAAGAGCGGATCATCCTTTGCGATCTTGCCCGCTTCAATCCTGTCGAGGTCAATCACGAACCAGCCGGCATTGTTGGGCGCTTCCAGCTTCTTGGCCGTACCTTCTGCCATGGAGAACATCAGAGCCAGAGGAGGCGGGACCTGTCCTTGCGCAGTCAATTGCTCGCGGGTCAGGTTGATTGCTTCAAATTGCGGAGACTTGATATTTTCGGCGCGCATGGCTGCTGGCAGTGCTTCGCCCTTGGCAACACGGGCCAGCACCTTGTCGACCGCCAGCTTTGCGAGCCTGGCCCCCTCGGCCATGCGCCATTCTCCGGTCAGCTGGCTCTTGATTTCCTTAAACGGGGCAGTTGCCGAGCGCGTGATGCTGCCGACTTCAAAGGCGATGAAGGTCTCACCACGGATGGCCTCGGCCAGCATTGGTTCGCCTTCATCTTCGACCTGGAATACCGTGGCGATAACCGGGCGCAGGACTGCGGCAGCAGGCTGACTGGTCCCATAAATGGAACCGTCAGCAGTCAGCGGCTCGCTGGTGGCGATCTTGACGCCCAGTTCCTTGGCGACATCGGCAAGCGAAGTGCCGTCGTCGATCTGCTCTTCAATAGTTGCGGCAAGATCATTCAACGCCTTGCGCCGATTGGTTGCGCGCAGTTCCGCAGCAATTTCGGGGCTGGCATCGCTCAGGCTGCGGCCGGGGATATTCTTGACGCTGTCAATGCGCACCACATGCCAGCCAAGCCCGCTGCGGGCCGGAGCGGCAATGGTACCTTGCTTCGCCGCAAAAACGGCGTCAGCCACAGGCTTGCTGCTTTCTGCCAGCAGGGAATCGCGCGTCGCAGGCCCCAGCTTCGCCGTTTGCAGCCCTGCCTCCTGCGCGGCAGCTTCCAGAGAGCCGCCAGCCTGAACCCGCTCGCGAATGGAATTGGCTGCCTGCTGGGTGGGGACGATCAGCTGGGTATAAGTCCGCTCTTCACTGGCGGCATATTTGGCTTTGTCCTTCTCGTACTGGGCGGCAATTTCCGCTTCGGTCGGCTCGATCCGGTCGGTGATCTGCTCGTCACCAAAGGTGATGTAACGCAGGGTACGACGCTCGGGCCGAATGTAGTTCGCCTTGTTCTTGTCATAATAAGCCTGGAGCTGCTTGTCCGTCGGATCACCGCTGGGGGCGTAGGCTGCGCTCAGGACAATAGCGATGGTCCCTTCACGGCGTTCCTTGAGCAAGGAGGCATAGCGGCTGACAAACTGGTCAGGGATTCGGGCACCAATCGAGACCGGGGTCAGCAATTGCTGCGCCAGCAAACCATTGGCCAGGTCAGAACGGACCATCTGGTCGGTCAATCCGCGCTGGGCGATCGCCGAACGATAGGCATTTTCATCGAAATTGCCGCCAGCCCCGCGAAATGCCGGGATCTGGATGATTTCACTGTTGACCAGGTTTTCCCCGGCGCGAAGACCATGCAGCTTGGCATAGCTGCCAATCGCGAAGCGGTCGATCATGCCATCCAGCACGCGCTCCAGCCCGCCCTGTTCGACAAAAGCGGGCATGGTCAGCGTGGGATTTTGCTCGCGCATCGCATCCAGCTGCGCCGATGCGGCCCGGCTCAGTTCGGCATTGCCGATCCTCTCATCGCCAACCACCGCGACCCTGTCGCCCCCCGCAACGCCGCCAAATGTGCCGGTATTGGCAACATCCGAACTGGCAAAGGCAAAGGCGATCAGAGCGAGGAAACCGAGGGTAAACACGACCCCGAACTTCGACTTGAAGAAACTGCGGAAGAAGGTCAGCATGGGATTTCGAATCCGGAAATTGCAAGGCAGGCATGGATGCCCGCGGGAAAGGAGCCTGCGCTTTATCCGCCCTGCGGCTTCCCCGCAACAGGTCGCAAAGGGTTTTGACCTATGCGCTTGCCTCGGCTAGCGGACTTGGCCCTTCGCCCCATATAGGGGGCAGACACAGAATCATACGGCAGGAACAATGTCATGGCCGAGCGGCCCTTTATTGTAGGCAATTGGAAGATGAATGGCACGCGGGCGATGCTTTCCGAAGCGCGCGCCATTGATCGCGGGGCACAGCGTCTGATGAAGGTGGAGGTTGCACTCGCCCCTCCGCATACGCTGATCCATGCGGTACACCGTGAAGCGGAGCAGATCGGCGTTGGCGCGCAGGATTGCCATGCGCAGCCCGATGGCGCGCATACGGGCGATGTTTCCGCCACCATGGTGGCCGATGCCGGGGCGAAATTCGTGATTCTCGGCCATAGCGAGCGCCGGCAGGACCATGGCGAAAGCAATGAGCTTGTGCGGGCCAAGGCTCAGGCTGTGTTCGACGCCGGGCTGAAGGTCATTCTGTGCTGCGGCGAGACCGAGGCAACCCGCGATGCAGGCAAGGCAGAAGGCTTTGTGACGAAGCAATTGCGCGAATCGCTTCCTGCGGAGGTAGAGCAGGTGGGGGAACGCCTGTCTGTCGCCTATGAACCGATCTGGGCCATTGGCACCGGGCGGACGCCGACGGTGGAAGATGTGGCCGCGATGCATAATGCCATCCGGGCCTTGCTGGTCGAGCTGTATGGCGAAGAAGATGGCCCGGAAATCCGCATCCTTTATGGCGGTTCGGTCAAGCCGGACAATGCCGGGGAATTGCTGGCGGCTGATAATGTCGGTGGTGCGCTGGTTGGCGGGGCGAGCCTGACGGCGGAAAGCTTCCTCGGCATCGTGATTGCTGCGGCTGAATTGCAGGACCGCTGATTAACCGGCACAGGCCGCAAAACTTGCCCTTTTGCGCGCGCATCCCTAGATGCGCGCTGCAAGCTTTTTAGAGAAGTCGATCCATGTCCCTTTTTCTGTTTCTCACCGTGGTCCAGGCAATTGTCGCAGCCGCGCTGGTCGGCGTGATCCTGATGCAGCGTTCTGAAGGCGGCGGCCTTGGCATTGGCGGCGGTGGCAGCCCGGGCGGGTTGATGAGCGCACGCGGCGCGGCAGACTTTCTCACCCGTTCGACTCGCTGGCTGGCGATTGCCTTCGTCGTGCTGTCGATCGCACTGGCAGCGGTGGCCGTGGAAACGAGCGGGACGGATTCCATCGAATCGACGCTGGACCGTTCCACCCCTGCCGCGCAACCCGATCCGCTGGCAGCTCCGGCTGCGGGCGCGGCGGGTGCAGAAACCGCTCCGGCAGAAGCGCCTGCAGAATCAGCCGATCCGCTCGCTGGCGCGGCTGAATAAACCAGCAAAATCGCATCACTTGTGGATTGCGGCATTTCGCCGCCGCATTCCGCTTGCCCCGACTCCGTTTCCAGTCTTAAGGCCCGACTCCCATGGCGCGGTACATATTTATCACCGGCGGCGTGGTCTCCTCGC
>JAGREF010000337.1 GCA_020446665.1 Sphingomonadaceae bacterium | reverse complement strand
TACCAACTGAGCTATGCGTCCACATCGCAGCTTCTGCGATCCCGCCCGAGTCGGGCGAGGCGCTGCATATAGCGGGTGTTTCGAGATAGGGAAGGCCCCAAATCACGAAAAATCCGGTCAAATGCAAAATCTATCCAAAACTGCGCCTTGGCCCGTTCCTGTTCCAGCGATTGACCATCATCAGCGTGCCGATGCAGATCATGTTTGTCATCATGGATGATCCGCCATGGCTCATGAAGGGCAGGGGAATGCCCACCACCGGGGCCATGCCCATCACCATCATCAGATTGATCGCAATGTAGAAGAAAATCGTCGCCACCATACCAAAAGCCAGCAGCCGCGCGAACCGGTCGGGCGATGCACGCGCGACCTTGATCCCCCAGCCCAGGATCAGGCCGAACATGGCGAGCACGAACAGACCGCCCAGCATGCCCCATTCCTCTGCCATAGTGGCGAAGACAAAATCTGTATGCGGTTCAGGCAGATAGTTGAGATGGCTTTGCGAACCGTTGTTGAAGCCCTTGCCCGAAAACCCGCCCGAGCCGATCGCAATCTTGGATTGGGTGATGTGATAGCCGGCGCCAAGCGGATCGCTTTCGGGATCGAGGAAGGTGGTCACGCGGCGTTGCTGATATTCCTTGAGGCCGAAGAAATAGGCCAGCGGCACTGCAATTGCCCCAAGCACGCCCCCCGCAACGAACCAGCGCATAGGCAATCCAGCCAGGAACAGGATTACCGCACCGCCAAAACCAATCGCCAAGGCGGTGCCAAGATCGGGCTGTAACAGCACCAAAACCATAGGAATTCCGATTAGGCCTGCAGCCGGGACAAGGGCTTTCCAGTCAGCTGTCATGCCCAGCGGCAAAGTGTCATAATAGCGGGCAAGGACCAGCACGATCACCGGCTTCATCAGCTCGGATGGCTGAAGCTGCATGAAGCCAAGATTGAGCCAACGCTGGCTACCGCCTTGTATCGCGCCCATTGCTTCCACAAGGATCAGCAACAGCACCGTGCCGATATAGGCAGGGTACGCACCCCATTTCACCAGGTCGCGGCTAAACAGCGAGAGTGCTATCGCGACCACCAGGAACACACCGAAGCGGAAAAGGTGCGACGCTGCATAGGGTTGCATATGGCCCCCGGCGGCCGAAAAAAGCACGGCCCCGCCAAAACTGACCAGCAAGAACAACGGGACCAGCATGGCCCAGGGCTGGCGGCCAATCGGGGCCGGAACGATCGACATCATCGTGTGCCACCTCCCACACCGTGTTCATTGGGACGTGGCTGGACAGCCTGTGTTTCCAGTTCAGTTTGCGCGGAGGCCGCCCGCGCTTCTGCATCGACACGGGCAAAGATATCCTCCTCGCGCCGCGGCACTGGCGGGATGTCTTGCCCGGCCGCAGCCGCATAGGCGGCATATTTCTTGGCAAGCCGCTCCTGAGCGGTACCGCCCCACTGCTTTTCAAAGGCATAGAGCGCATCCAACCCCTTTTTGGGATCGAAAAGAAACGTCATGACGTCACGCGCAATGGGGTAGGCAGCGCCAGAGCCACCGCCATGTTCGATCACCACCGCACCAGCATATTTTGGCTTGTCGAACGGAGCGAAGAAAATGAACAGCCCGTGGTCGCGGGTCTTCCATGGGCCGCTGCGGCCATTCCCGACGGAAAGCGAAACGACCTGAGCCGTCCCGGTCTTGCCTGCCATCTGGATATCGGGGATCGGCAGGCGCGCCCTGCCTGCGGTCCCCGGTCCGTTGACCACATCCTTCATGGCCTGCTGGATCACTTCCACATGGTTGCCATGGAAATTCATCGAGGCGGGCGAGGGCGCGGTTGGATCGAGGACGAGCCGGGGCATGAGCTTGCTCCCCGTCGCCAGGCGTGAAGCCATCACTGCAAGTTGCAGCGGGCTGGCAAGCATATATCCCTGGCCAATCGTCGCATTGACCGTGTCAAAAGCTTCCCATTCGCGATTGAATTTCTTCATTTTCCACGCCGGGTCAGGAACAGTGCCATAAAACTGGCTGACCACCGGGAGGGGAAATTCCTGCCCCATGCCGCAATGCTTGGCCATGGGGGCAATGACATCCATGCCGAGCTTCTGCGCGAAGTGATAGAAATAGACGTCGCAGGACTGGTAAATGCCCTTGGCCATATTGACCCGACCATGCCCGCGCCGGTTCCAGCAGCCGAATACACGGTTGCCAACCCGCAGCCCGCCGCCGCAGACAACGCTCTCTTCCGGATCGAGACCTGCCTCCAGGAATGACATGGAAACCATTGGTTTCACGGTAGAACCGGGCGGATACAGTCCCTTCAGGACCTTGTTGCGCAGGGGCACGCGTTCATCGTCGCGCAGCATCCCATATTCCAGTCGGCCAATGCCGTCCGAAAAGCTGTTCGGATCAAAACTGGGCATGGAGGCCATGCACAACAAATCGCCTGTCTCGCAATCCATCACGACCACAGACCCGGATTCAAGCCCGATGCGCCGCGCAGCATAATCCTGCAACGGACCGTCAATGGTCAGCTGGACGGCCTTGCCCTGAATATCATCCCGGGTTTCGAGGTCGCGTATTACGCGTCCGGACGCGGTTACCTCTACCCGACGAGCACCCGGTACACCGCGTAATTGCTGTTCAAATTGCTTTTCCAACCCATCCTTGCCGATCTTGTAGCCGGGTGTGATGAGCAGGGGGTTGCGATCCAGCTCGTACTCCTCGGCTGACGCCGGTCCGACATAGCCGATCAGGTGCCCTACTGCGGGGCCGGTAGGATAGAAGCGCGTAAAGCCGCGCTGAGGAACAACGCCGGGCAACTCGGGCAAGCGCACACGCACAGCCGCGAATTGTTCGTAATCAAGCCCGGTCGCCACTTCGATGGGGGCAAAACCGCGTGACTTTTCAAGCTTGTCCCTCAGTTCGCGCAGGCGTGTATCACTAAGGGCGAGCAAGTCGCCGAGGCGGGCCAGCTCGGCATCCTTGTCATTCATACGTTCAGGAATGATATCGACCCGGAAGTCAGCCCGGTTAGACGCCAGTGGAGCACCGTTACGATCCAGGATCCAACCGCGCCGCGGTGGAATCAAGGTGAGGTTGACGCGGTTGCTTTCCGCTTCGGTCCGGTATTTCTCGTTCTCGGCAATGGCGAGATAGCCCATCCGCACCGCCAGCAATGTGCCAACGCCGCCGCCAATGGCAGCCAGCATGACGCTGCGCCGGTCATAGCTGTTTTGCAGCGAAGTGGCGCTGACAATGGGTTTCTTGACGCCGAACTTCATCCGATTGTCCGGAAACGCATAAGGCGCAAACGGTCGAGGCGAGCGACCACGCGCGCGACAAAAGGAAAGAAAAGCACTGATAACAAGAGCTGGGGTCCCATTCCGGCGATCAGTTGCAAAGTGATCTGTGCCCCTGAAAATACTGCCCCACCCAACAGGACCAGCATTGTAACCACACTTGCGCTGGCCCAATCCTGCGCAAATCCACGCCATGGGAAGCGGCTCTCGATCAGTTCGAACACCAGCATCGCCAAGGACCATAGCAAAATAGCACTGCCAAATGGCTGACCGCTGAACAAATCATCCCACAGGCCCAAGGGGAAACCGGCCCAGATCGGCAACAGACCAGGCCTGATCAGACGCCAGCCGATCAGGACCAACAGGCCGAGCGGCGGAAAATATGGAAATGCACTCGCGACGAAAAACGCCGGGACAACCGAGGCCATAATGATCGTGGCCCAGGGCAACGAATAGGCAAGCAGCGGAGAATGGTCACGGTTGATGCGGCTGCCATAGCGATCCCGGCGAGCGCGAGGGTTCAGCTGATCCATCATTGCTGCAGGCTTGCCTCTCCGCCAACATCAGAAGGTAGCGGTGTTTCTGCAGGAACCGTGGCAGCTTCCAGCGCAACAGGTTGCCAGACGTGCTCGATCGTGACGTAATTGGTCGCTGCCGGGTCGCTGATCATCCGGGCAACCGCACCATCCGACGTCACTTCATTGACAATCGCCACCGCAACGCCCGGCTCGAAGATGCCCCCGGCACCGCTGGTGACAAATACATCGCCAACCTTGAGCGGGTTGATCCCCAAATTGATCAAGCGGATACGCAACAGGCCATCACCGCGACCTTCGGCAAAGGCAACAGTGTCTTCGCGGGCAAGGCGCACCGGCAGAACGCTCTCGCTGTCGGTAAGCAACATTACGCGCGACGATGTTCGCCCAACTTCCAGCACCCGCCCGACTATCCCGCGACCGGAGCGGACGGGCATGCCAGGCTCGACACCATCATTGCGGCCAGCCCCGATATATCCGAAGCGGCGAGTGCTGCTGGCCGTTGAGCCGATAAAGCGAGTGATTGCGACAGTACCTTGCTGCGTTTCAGTAAGGCCAAGCAGCTCTTTCAAGCGGGCGTTTTCCTGCTTGAGTGCTTCACCTTCAGCGAGCCTGATACGGGTCAGTTCCACTTCGCGGCGAAGCTGGGCATTCTTGCTGCCTGCCCGAAAATAGCCGGATATGGTTTCGAACAACCCCTGGCTTTCCGTGCGCGCAGCCGCGCCCGCTTCACCCACAGGTGAAACGGCGTCTTGCGCAGTGGTGCGCAAACCGGAAAAACTGCCGGGCTGCCAGAGGGAAATGCCGAGGAGGATGGCACCAGCGAGCGCACCGATAGCGGCGATCACATAGCCGGTAAAAATGCCGTATTGCGCCCTTCGCGAATGCCCTGAGCGCCGTGAGGCCGGCGGCGCCATGTCTGTTCCTTCCTCCAGCCCGCCTGGCGGGCACAATCAATCCGTTTGCGGATCAGGCGTTCATCAAAACGCCGCGGTAAACCGGGTCTTCCATGGCACGGCCCGTGCCAATCGCCACGCAGGACAAGGGATCTTCGGCAATGCTGACGGGCAGCCCGGTTTCTTCGCGCAGATGCACGTCCAGACCACGGATCAGCGCGCCACCGCCGGTCAGCACGATGCCCTGATCGACAATATCCGCCGCCAGTTCCGGCGCGGTATTTTCCAGCGCGATACGCACACCTTCCACAATCGCGCCAATTGGTTCGGACAGAGCCTCTGCAATATTGGACTGATTGATGGTGATTTCCTTCGGCACACCGTTGACCAGATCGCGGCCCTTGAGCGTGAAGGTTTCACCCACGCCATCTTCCGGGATCATGGCGGTGCCGAAATCCTTCTTGATCCGCTCTGCCGTGGCATCGCCGATCAGCAGATTGTGATGTCGGCGCACATAGGAAACGATGGCTTCGTCCATCTTGTCGCCCCCGGTACGGACCGAGGTGGTATAGGCGAGGCCGCGCAGTGAGAGCACAGCCACTTCGGTCGTGCCGCCACCAATATCCACCACCATGGAGCCGACCGGTTCTGTCACCGGCATATCCGCGCCAATGGCCGCTGCCATCGGTTCGAGAATCAGATGCACCTGGCTGGCCCCGGCATTGGACGCCGCATCGCGAATGGCGCGGCGTTCCACAGAGGTCGAGCCCGAAGGTACGCAGATCACGATTTCCGGCGGGCTGAACAGGCTGGTGCGCTTGCCATTCACCTTGCGGATGAAGTGCTTGATCATCTCTTCGGCGATTTCGATGTCGGCAATCACGCCATCGCGCAGCGGACGGATCGCTTCGATGCTGTCCGGGGTCTTGCCCATCATCAGCTTGGCATCATCACCCACGGCCTTGACGCGCTTGATCCCGTTGATCGTCTCGATCGCGACAACAGAGGGTTCGTTGAGCACGATTCCCTGATCCTGCACATAGACCAGAGTGTTAGCGGTGCCGAGGTCGATTGCCATGTTCTGGGAACCGAATTTGAAGAGATTGGAAAAGAAGCCCATTATTCCGTTATTCCATGTATTTTCAGTGT
>JAGREF010000336.1 GCA_020446665.1 Sphingomonadaceae bacterium | reverse complement strand
TTCCTCGATCGAGCGGCGGGTGACGTCGATCACCGGCCAGCCATTATCGGCAAACATGCGGCGGGCGAATTTGATTTCGTCCTTCACCCGGTCGGCATCGACATAGGCGGTCTCGGTCGCTTCATTGAGGCTGAGCAAGCGGTTTCGCCGCACCTGGATCAGCCGCTCAGGCGCAGTGATCAGCCCCACCACCAGCGGATGCCGCAATCCGAACAGCACAGGCGGAGGGGGGCTTTCCACCACCAGCGGGATATTGGCGACCTTGTAACCACGATTGGCGAGGTAGATGCTGGTCGGTGTCTTGGAAGTGCGCGACACACCGGCCAGCACGATATCGGCCTGTTCCCAATTCTCCCAGCCGACCCCGTCATCATGCGCGATCGTATACTGAATCGCTTCGACACGGCGGAAATAGGCTTCGTCCATCAGATGCTGGCGGCCGGGGCGGCCCCGCGCCTGCTGGCCCAGCTGGCGTTCCAGAGCTGTGGTTACATCGTCCAGCACCGCCACGGCCGGGAGCGATAGGCGCGTGCAATGCTCCTCCAGCCGCAACCGGGTTTCAGGATTGACCAGAGTGAACAGGACAAGCCCGGGATTGGCTGCTATCTCATCAATGATCCGGTCAAGATGCTGCTGTGACCGGACCATAGGCCAGAAATGGCGGATGACATCGACATGCTCGAACTGGGCAAGAGCGGCCTTGGCTATCATCTCCAGCGTTTCGCCGGTAGAATCGGACAACAGATGGAGATGAATACGGGACATGGAGCCGGTTCTGCTTTCGCCTGCGGAGCCTGTGGACAGATCACGGCATAAACCACGGGATGGAATGGCGGACAAGTTCGGGATGGAATTCCCTCCCCGATACCAGCCATTTCAAACAGGATTTGTGGACAGGGCAGCAATGCCATCAACAGGGTGGGGATAATGGGGATAAGGATTCATTGACGCGGCCCCGTCAGGAGTCGCAAGCCAGCCGCCTCTGTTCAAGCCGGGAGAAATCGGGCAGAGGCGCGCTGTCCCCGATATCCACAGGGCCAACAGACTCCTACATCCTTCTATAAATATACTTTTATTTAGTTTGGACTCTCCGATGCCTGGTCTTCTCCTCGATACGCTGAACGGTAAAGCAAGCGAGCGCGTGCCCATGTGGCTCATGCGTCAGGCCGGGCGCTATTTGCCGGAATATCGGGAATTGCGGGCGCAGAAAGGCGGGTTTCTCGAACTGGCCTATGACAGCGAAGCAGCAGCGGAAGTGACCTTGCAACCGATCCGCCGGTTCGGTTTTGACGGGGCGATCCTGTTTTCCGATATCCTCGTCATTCCGCACGCCATGGGGCAGGATTTGTGGTTCGAAGCGGGTGAGGGTCCAAGGCTGGCACCCAAGCTGCTGGATGGGCTGTTAGAAGGTCTCTCAGCGGCTCCTGAGAGGCTGGACCCGGTCTATGGGACTGTCCGCCTGTGTCGTGCTGCTCTGGGCCCGGAAACAACCATGCTGGGCTTTGCCGGCTCCCCCTGGACTGTGGCGACCTATATGGTGGCCGGGCAAGGATCGAAAGATCATGCCGAAACGCGTGCTCTCGCCTATCGCGATCCTGCGGCTTTCAGCGCTCTGATTGGCGCGATTGAACGCGCGACGATTGATTATCTCATTGGCCAGATCGACGCGGGTGTAGAAGCTGTGCAATTGTTTGACAGCTGGGCCGGTTCGCTGGCGCCGGATGAGTTCGCGCGTTGGGTGATTGCGCCCAATGCGCGGATCACCGCTGCCTTGCATGAAGCGCGCCCTGGCACGTCAGTTATTGGTTTCCCCAAGGGTTCCGGCGCGAAGTTGCCTGCCTATGCGCGCGAAACGGGCGTTGATGCGGTGGGCGTTGACGAAACAATCGACCCTGAATGGGCGGCGCGGGAATTGCCTGTCGATCTGCCGGTGCAGGGTAATCTCGATCCCCTGCTGCTGCTGGCGGGCGGGGACAGGCTGGTTGAACGCACGCAATTCATCCTGCGCGCCTTTGCCGGGCGGCCACATGTGTTCAATCTGGGCCACGGGATCGGGCAGCACACACCGATCGAGCATGTCGAGCGGCTGGTGGCCACTGTGCGAGGCTGGCAGGGGTGACTTTGCCCGATTGCCACCCTACATTCGGCCTATGCAGGACGCACTTTCCATGACTTATTTCTGGCTCAAGGCCGGGCATATCATCTTTGTGATCTTCTGGATGGCGGGGCTGTTCATGCTGCCGCGCTATTTCGTCTATCATCAGGAGGCTGAGCCGGGGTCGGAAGAAGAAGCGCGCTGGGTTGATCGCGAGCGCAAGCTGCAGAAGATCATCCTGCTGCCTTCGATCATCGTCGTATGGGTGCTGGGCCTGCTTCTCGCGTACCAGATCGGCGCTTTCACGCAGGGCTGGTTCCATTTGAAGCTGCTGCTGGTGCTGATGCTGTCGGCCTATCACGGCTATCTTGCTGCCTATGCCAAGAAGCTGGCGCGGGGTGTGCGGTCTCTCACTGGCAAACAATTGCGGCTGTTGAATGAAGTGCCCGGTCTGGCAGCGGCGCTGATCGTTGTGCTGGTGGTCGTCAAACCCTTCTGAGTCTCTCACCGGGTCACCACAATCCGAATTGACGCTGGCGCAGGGCAGGCGTAATGAGGCGCTGTTCCCGGCTGATGCTGCATGAGACATGCAGCAGGTCCGCTTTCTCCAAGCCCCTAGACCCGCCGGCCATCCCGAATATCTGGAATACACAATTATGCATTTGAAAGACCTTAAGAAAAAAACCCCGGCCGAGCTGGTCACGATGGCCGAAGAGCTGGGCGTCGAAGGTGCCAGCACCATGCGTCGGCAGGATTTGCTCTTCTCCATCCTGCGCGAACTGGCGGAAGACGAGGAATATGAAGAGAAGATCATGGGCCTCGGCACAATTGAAGTGCTGGCTGATGGCTTCGGTTTTCTGCGCAGCCCGGAAGCAAACTATCTCGCCGGGCCCGACGATATCTATGTTTCGCCTAACCAGGTCCGCAAGGCGGGCTTGCGCACCGGTGATACGGTTGAGGGCGAAATCCGTGCGCCGCGCGATGGCGAGCGCTATTTCGCGCTGACCAGTATCGTCAGCGTCAATTTCGACACACCGGAAAGCGTGCGCCACCGCACCAATTTTGACAACCTCACCCCGCTTTACCCGGATGAGCGGCTCGTGCTCGACACCGATGATCCAACGGTGAAGGACAAGAGCGCTCGCGTGATTGACCTGATCAGCCCGCAGGGCAAGGGCCAGCGCGCCCTGATCGT
>JAGREF010000335.1:10686-13621 GCA_020446665.1 Sphingomonadaceae bacterium | reverse complement strand
TGGACCGCCGCCGGATCGACTGGAAAGCGAGCGCGCGCCACACCAAGCTCTATGCCCGCGAGAATGAAAGCGAGCGCAACAACCAGATCGTCTTTGCCTTCGATTGCGGACAGGCCATGTGCGAGCCTGTCGATGGCCTGCCACGCATCGACCGCGCCGTATCCGCTGCGCTCACCGCATCCTATGTCGCACTAAAGGGTGGGGACCGCGTATCGCTGTTCGGCTTTGCCCAACGCCCGACACTGTCCACACCCTTCGTCTCTGACGCGCGCGCTTTCAGCCAGTTGCAGCGCGGCGCGGCCAGTCTGGATTATCATGCGGAGGAGCCGAACTTCACCCTTGCCCTCGCCACGCTGACGGCACGGCTCAAGCGGCGCAGCATGATTATCCTGTTCTCCGACTTCACCGATCCGACCGGGGCGGAACTGATGATCGAGAGCGTCGGGCGGCTGGTGGACAAGCATCTCGTACTGTTTGTGACCATCGAAGATGCAGAGCTGAGCCGCATTGCCGATGCCGACCCGACCGACCTCGACAAGCTGGCACAGGCAGTCACCGCAGACCAGCTCGCCCGACAGCGCGCCATCGTGCTGCAACGGCTGCGGCAGATGGGCGTGGATGTGATTGAGGCCCCATGGGACCGGATCGGCTATCGCCTGATTGACCGGTATCTCGACATAAAACGTAGCGGAGCGATTGGATGAAGGCACCGATCCTCAAAACCATGTCTGGCGGCAAGGAAGTGGAAACACCCTCTGCGATTGAAGCAGCAGCCTTGCGTTCTGACCGGTTCCGGCAGGAACGCGAATGGGACTGGCTGCGGCTGGAAGATATCGTTGCACGAATGGAAAAGGGGCGGCTGCGCAATTTATCCGATGAAGACGTGCTCGCCCTGCCCGCACTCTATCGCACCGCCGCCTCCAGCCTTGCGGTGGCGCGCGAAACTTCGCTCGATGCGGCTACCTTGCGCTACCTCGAATCGCTGGTGCAGCGCGCCTGGTTCCAGGTCTATGGCCCGCGCATCGGCTTTTTCGCCTGGATGCGCCGCTTTCTGGGAGGCGGACTGAGCAAGGCGATGCGCGAAATCTGGCTGGAGCTGTGTATTGCGCTGGCGGTAATGGTGGCGGGCACAGTGGTTGGCTGGCTGCTCGTCGCGCGCGACACCGAATGGTATTACGCGCTGGTGCCAACCCAGTTTGCCGACACGCGTGTGCCCGGCGCCAGCCGCGAGCAATTGCTGGAAGCGCTCAGCCATGATGGCGGGTCAGAGGGGCTGTCCGCTTTTGCCGCTTTTCTGTTCAGCAATAATGCCGGGGTCGCCATCATGGCCTTTGCACTTGGTTTTGCCTTTGGCATTCCTTCGCTGATGTTGCTGATCCACAATATGGCCGTACTGGGCGCGATGCTGTGGCTGTTCAACAGTCAGGGACTGACGCTGGAATTCGCCGCCTGGCTGAGCGTGCATGGCACGACAGAACTGTTTGCCATCCTGATCGCCGGGGCTGCGGGCCTGCATATCGGGCGCAGCATGGCCTTTCCCGGCAAGCGTTCGATCATGACCGCAGCGGCAGAGAGTGGCCGCCGCGCTGCGCAGGTGATGGCAGGCGTAGTGCTGATGCTGATCGTGGCTGCCTTCCTGGAGGCATTCCCCCGCCAGCTGGTGCAGGATACTTACGCACAGCTAGCGATTGGCGGGATCATGCTGGCGTTCTGGCTCGGCTATTTCTTCCTCTTCCGCCGCACCCCGCGTGAGGCACAGGAATGAGCAGCGCCGCAATCTCTGAGCAGCGGCATAATTCCGGCTATGCCCGCAATCTGGCCAGGCGTGCCCGGCAGGTGGTGACGCCCGAAGGTATCGCCCTGCCCTTTACCGTCGCCAGCCGCGGCTCGCGCTTCGGCGCCTTGTTGCTGGATTTCTTCATCCTCTATGTCGGGATGGCCCTGTTCTTTTTCCTGATCATTTTCCTCGCCAGCAGCATTCCCGGTGTCAAGGATGCCAAAATGTCAGGCCCGCTGGAAATGCTCGTGGTAATCTTATTCATCGGCATATTCCTCGCCCGCTATGGCTATTTCATGTTTTTCGAGCTGGGTCCGCGCGGGGCGACGCTGGGCAAGCGTGCAACCGGGATCAGAGTGGCAGCGCGCGATGGCGGGCGACTGACGCCCTCTGCTATTCTCGCACGCAATCTGATCCGCGATATCGAGTTGTTCATGCCACTGGTCTTCCTGCAGGTCGCGCCCAGTGGCGAAGCGGGGATGGCCGGCATTGCCGCGATGTTGTGGTTCCTGATTTTCATGCTGTTCCCCTTCTTCAACAAGGATTCCATGCGCGCGGGCGATCTGATCGCGGGAACCTGGGTGGTGGAAGCACCCAAGGCCAAGTTGCAGGATACGCTGACCACGCATGAAGCCGCTGCAGGCAAGAGCTCTGTCGCCAATGTGCAGTATAAATTCAGCGATGAAGAGCTGTCGGTCTATGGCGAATATGAGCTGCAAACGCTGGAGCGCGTGCTGCGCGACAATGTCGAAACATCTATGGTCGCCGTGCACGAGACCATTTGCACCAAGATTGGCTGGGCCCCGGGCGCTGGCGATGAACGCGCTTTCCTGGAGGCGTTCTACGCTCAGCTGCGAGCCAAGTTGGAAGGCGATATGCGTTTCGGCAAGCGCAAGGCGGACAAATTTTCATGAGCAGTGCGGCCCTGCGCATCGTCCCGGATGATTTGTCGGGCGAGGCGGTGCGCGGCTTGCTGGAGCTTCACCTGTCGGAAATGCACCGCTGGTCCCCGGCCTGCAAGGTCCACGCCATGCCGGTGGACAGGCTCCGCCAACCCGATGTGACCTTCTACGCCGCATGGGCTGGCGAGGAACTGGCAGCTGTCGGCGCACTGAAAGAGCTGGACGCAACCCGCGGCGAGCTCAAATCCATGCGCGC
>JAGREF010000335.1:0-10625 GCA_020446665.1 Sphingomonadaceae bacterium | reverse complement strand
TGGAGCAAGCCCGCCAGCGCGGATACAGCTGGCTGGGGTTGGAAACCGGCTGCCCCGATCCGTTCATCCCCGCGCAACGGCTCTATGCCAAACACGGCTTTGTAGAATGCCCGCCTTTTGGCGACTATGAATCGGATGAATTCAGCATGTGCATGGAACGCGACTTGTGAAGTTTGACCGACGCGGCTGGATTGCCGGGGCTGGCGCATTGGCAGCAAGCGCCTGTGTCCCGATCAGTAACGATATGGCCACCCGGGTGGCCGCCCGCCTGCGGATCGCCGAGGCCGCGCGAGGGGGCACGCTGGGCGCGTGGTTTGTCGATAGTGCGACCGGGCAAGGCTTTGGCTACAAGCAGGACGAATTGTTCCCCCATTGCTCCTCCTTCAAATTCTCGCTGGGCACATTGCTGCTCGCCCGCCACGAAGCGGGAGAGATCAATGCGGATGAGCATGTGCGCTGGAGCCAGTCGGACCTTGTATCACATTCGCCCTTCACCACCGAGCGGCTGGCGCAAGGGGCGACCCTGCGCGAACTGGCACGGACAGCACAGATCACCAGCGACAATACTGCCGCCAATATCCTGCTGTCGCGGCTGGGCGGGCCGGAGGGGCTGACCGCATTCTGGCGCTCGCTGGGCGATACGACCAGCCGTCTCGACCGGACGGAGACCGAGCTCAATTTCGTGCCATTGGGCGAAATGCGCGACACCACCAGCCCGCGCGCCATGGCCACGACATTGCTGAATATCCTGACCCGCAATGTCCTGTCTTCCGGGGCACTGGCTGAACAGTTGCAATGGACCCGTGATACCAAAACCGGCCTTCGGCGCACACGCGGCGGCCTGCCTGCGGCGTGGGACAAGGGTGACAAGACCGGCACTGCTTTCGCTCCCGGCATGGGCAGTGCCTATGTCGATATTGGCTGGTTCACCCCGCCCGGCCGCGCGCCCTTCACCTATGCCAGCTATTTCCGGACCAGCGAGACGCATGACAGGGCTGATCCCGCATCAGAAGCTGTGTTGCGTGATTGCGGCGCAGTGGCGGCACAAGCAATCCGTGGGTTGCCGGGATAGAACAGCCATTCTTGCAAGAAGAGAGCCCAGCAAAAAATCGGCGATCACTCTTGATGCACCAAGCATCGAAAATTCCATACTTCCAATGACTGGGTACTCCATCAATAAAACAAAAAATTTCCGAAAATATAAATCACTCTGAGTGCAAAATATTATCCAAATTTTTGGGACCTATATAGATAGCTAGCCAAGGGGCGGTGACGGATTGACTCCCTAGCCCTTCGCCGGATAGCCAGCGGCATGGCGACCGACCCAACCCAAATCACCGATCCCATTCCGACGAATGTTTGCGCCAAAATGGTGGAGTCAGCTACTGCCTCCTGCCAGCCATTGTTTCCGTTACCGCCTGAACAAGCGTCGTCAACGGCAGACTCGCTAGCTGCACTATCGACAGCGTTCACGTTTGGTTCTATATTGGTTGGTATATTGGTCGTGATAGCAGGATACGCATGGGGCAAATTCGTAGCAGCCGACGCGAAGGATCATGCGCAAAAGGCTGCAAAAGACCGTGCCGATGAATATATACAAGATTGGTTGGCAAAAGAGGCCCCCGGCATAATCAGGGCGCGGGTGGATTTTATCTTGGACGCCACCATCGGCCCCGGCAATGATGCCGAAGCCGCAGACGAACTTGGAAAAGGAGCTTAGATATGCCCGATCCCATGAAGGTGATTGAGACGCATTGGAACAGCACGCCTGTTCCAATTGACGCAATCATTCGAGACATCGGCTTGCCTCTCTCCTATGAGCCGATGGCCGACAATATTTCGGGATATATCGAGCGCACAGACGGCAGCTATCGTATCGTAGTGAACTCCCTTCACCCAGAAACTCGCCAGCGGTTCACCGCTGCGCACGAGCTAGGTCATTACATTTATCACCGCGATTTGCTTGGCGACGGCGTTGGGGACAATCGCGCCTATCGCACCGAAGGCACAAACCGCCCGAATGCAAACATTCGACCGATCCATGAACGCCAAGCCAACAGCTTTGCAGCGAACGTGCTTATGCCGCGTCACAGGCTTACGGATGTCACTGATGAAAGCACCGCAGCCCTAGCGGTGCGTTTCAACGTGTCTCAACAGGCCATGGCCATCCGATTGGGGCGGGCCGGTTAGTCGTCATCATCTAGCGCCAGCTCATATTGGTCGCCGTATGCGCGGGTAAAAAGCTTCTCAAATTGTTTCGGGCTTTTGCTGGGGGTGGCTCTCAGCAGCGCCATAACTCCTGATAGCTGACCCTGCATATGCGGCAATCCCACTTCCTCTGTTAGGCTCTGGAAATGCTTCCCTTTGCGTTGGTATTTTTTGTTTGTTGGGTTTAGCTTGTCCAACTCTGGCAACACAGGCTCCGGCAATTGCTCGTAGATGAGTTTCCGCAAGAGCTTGCCAGCATAGCGCGGGCCGCGATTGTCAGGCGTCCAATTCCACCCGTAAACTCGGTAAAGCTCTTTGAAAAATTCGGTCGGCACACTTTTCAGATAGGGCCGATGTTCCGGCAGCACATAGGCGCTAAGAATTTGCTGTAGCTCGTCATGGCGCCTAATTTCCTGATAGCCTGTAGCTTCATCGATCAGCGCGACGATTGCCACCTCGTCAAGCCCCTCAAGGAGCCTGATAGCTTGTTCCGCAATGTGAATTTGCTGTGGCTTAAGAACACCTGCCTCATAAGCACGCTGCCACACCTTTAGCACTTTCGGGAATGCGGTTGCCAGCAAACCGTTACCTATGGCGCCTGACTTGGTTGCTTTATATTGAACGGGATTTGTCAGGATATATATGAGATCGTTGGGAATAAATTCCCTCAGATTGGCCGCAGAAATATAAGGGGGCAGGCTTAAGGCGCCATCCTCCTTCATTCGCTTCCAATGTGAGCCGCCCCGCTTCCCTCCGAGTGCTTTGCTAGCGCCACGGTCGGAAATCAGTCGCGTTTCGTCAGCCAAAACGACGCAATCAATCTCAAGGTCGCCAATTTTCATTGTGCCTTTGGCTATCGCGACGGGAATTTCATCTGGCTGAGCGAATGCGGGCAGAGCCCTACTCACGACTGTCTCCAGTTTTTGAGATTTGGGAGTCATAGCTGCGGCAACCTCGTCAAAGGTTGCATCAAGCGGCTCAATAATTTTGTCGTCTTTAGCCATGGGTAAGGGCCTCGTAGGTGAGACGCTTGCCGATCATGCGGGCAACCGTCTTTTCGATGAATTTCATAGTGCCATCCTGTGACGTGTTCTGGCGGAAGGCAAACTCGTTGACGTAGCGGTGAAGGTGCTTCTGGCTCATGTAGTGGTAGATGCCATAGTGGCCGCGCTTGAGAAGTGCCCAGAAGCTTTCGATGCCGTTGGTGTGGATGCAATAATCGCGGACATACTCGCCAGCGCCATGATTGACAGAGAAGTGCTTGTAACCATCAGCGCGCAGGCCCTTGTAGGAGCCGTGTTCGTCAGTGGTGACGTAAGCGCCTTCCGGCACATTGGCTTTGATGTAGCTGGTGAGTGTCGGGGCGCTGGTGTCAGCGACAGGGGTAGCGCGAACCTGCGCGTTCTCATCACGAATACCAAGCACGGCTGTCTTGCCGACAGGGCCGCGACCGGCGCGAAGCTTCTTAGAGCCGTGCTTGTTGCGCTCTTTGCCGCCGATGTAAGTCTCGTCCACTTGAACGTCATCGCCCATGGGGCCTTGGTCGGCGCCAGCTAGCCAAGTCTCGCGAATGCGCTGCGCCAGAAACCAAGCTGACTTCTGTGTGATGCCGAGTTCGCGGGCCATCTGGGTAGAAGGAATGCCCTTGCGCGCCGTAGTCATCATGTAGATCGCCATGAGCCACTTGTGCAGGGGAAGGCGACTTTCGGCCAAGACCGTGCCAGTGCGAACGCTGAAATGCTTTCGGCAATCGCGGCAGCGATACGGCATCGGCTTGTGATCTTTGCATTCGACTACATTGACGCTGCCACAGTGGCCGCAAACCGGCTCGTTGCCCCAGCGGTTGTTTTCAAAATACTGACGCGCAGCTTCCTCATTCGGGAACCGTTCAAAGAACTGGTAGAGGCTGACGGTTTCGGGCTTTTCCTTGCTCATGGAACCTAACTAGCCAACGTCAGCGGGCTAGTCAAGCGCAATCTGGCTAGTTAAGTATGTAGGTCCCAAATTTTTTCAAAGAAGGAAATTTGGTATCCGCCGTTCAGATTAAATCCAAAGTTGTAAGGGCTTGTAACGCTCCCTTCGAATTTGGGCGGTCATCTGTTATTCTCCCCGGGTTCGTACAATTTCAAACGGGGAGCTATTCATGCAATTAGGAAAATACAGTTTCGATCCCGATCTGGCGATGCTGATCGGAAAGCAATTGTTGGCGGCAGTCATCATACTGGTCGTCACATGGGCGCTGGCCAAGGCCGCCAAATGGGCCTTTGCCAAGCTGGTGGACAATGTGTCCTTTCTGCAAAAGGGCACGGGCAGCGGTGAAAGCATCGGCATGTCGCTGGGCAAGATCGTCAGCCTTTTGGTCTGGCTGTTCGGTCTGCTGGCGATCCTCAACGTCTTCAATCTGACCGGCGTGATGGCGCCGCTGCAGACATTGCTGGACGATGTGATGGGCTTCATCCCCAATCTCGCCGCAGCTGGCCTGATCTTCTTCATCGGCCTGATGGTGGCCAAGATCGTACGCGACATTGCCGTCACCGCCATGCAGACTGCTGATCTGGACAAATGGGCCAATAAGGGCGGGGTGGACAATGTCACCGGCAACACCGCGATCAGTGGGACGATCGGCACGATCATCTATGTGCTGATCGTGATCCCGGTGGCCATCGCGGCGCTGGGTGCGCTGAAGATCGAAACGATCTCTGCCCCGGCAACGGAAATGCTGGGAATGATCTTTGCCGCTATCCCGAACATTATCGGGGCGGCGATCCTGCTCGGTATCGGTTATCTGATCAGCAAGTTCGTGGTGCAGATCCTGAGCGACATTCTGCCCGGTCTGGGTGTGGACCGCTCGGTCGGCGCGCTGGGCCTGCTGCCTGAAGGGTCTTCTGTCACCAGCGTGGTTTCGCGCGTGGCACAGATCGCGATCATCCTGTTCTTTGCCATTGCCGCCACCCGGCTGCTGGGCTTCCCGGAACTGACCGCGATCCTCAACGAAGTACTCGAACTGGGCGGCAGCGTGATCTTTGGCGGTGTGGTGATCCTCGTCGGCTATCTCCTCGCCAATATGCTGGCCAAGCTGATGGGCGGCGCTGATGGGGCCAGCTCCACTGCGGCCAAGGTCGTGCGCTGGGTGGCCATCGTGCTGTTCACCTTCATGGGGCTGAAGCAGATGGGCGTGGGCGATGAGATCGTCGAAATGGCCTTTGGCGCGCTGGTGATCGGTGGTGCTGTGGCAACAGCGCTGGCCTTCGGCCTGGGCGGTCGTGAATGGGCCGCCAGGAAGCTGGAGCAGATGGACAAGTAAGTCCGCCGCTCAGGCGGGTCGACTTGCCAGCCCGCCAAAGCAAAGATACGGGCGCAGGGTCATGCCGATCCTGCGTCCCGCTTCTTTGGAGGATGTCCCCGCGCTTGCTGCGCTGGGCCGCGACAGTTTCGTCGCCAAATTCGGCCATCTCTACAAGCCGGAGTCGCTGGCAAGCTTCCTTGAGCAGGTCTATTCCGAGCCGGAAGTCGCCAAGGAAGTGGCGGGCGAGGATTGCATCCACCAGCTTGCCTTTGACGAAGCGGGCAAGCTGCTCGGCTTCTGCAAGCTGCGTTACCCCAGCTGGTATGTCGAGCATTCCGATGCCGCCAATCCCATCGCTCTGGGCCAGCTCTATACTGACCCTAAAATGACCGGGCGCGGCCTTGGTGCCGTGCTGATGGACTGGGCGCTGGATGAAGCGAAAGCGCGCGGCCACGATGCGATCCAGCTATCGGTCTATAGCGAGAATGACGGCGCACAGCGTTTCTACGAACGCTACGGTTTCACCAAGATCGCCGATATCGACTTCTGGGTGGGTGACCACCGGGACGATGAATTCCTCTACGAGCTTCGACTGCAGCGCTGACAAAGGAGGCGTCCCGGACAGGACAAGATTGCGGACAACCGGACAGCCGTCACCCCGGACTTGATCCGGGGTCCCGCTAGTCTTTGAGCGCCGGACTTGCTCAAACGAACGAGCCACAGGCAAATGATGCTACGCAGGCTTACTTTGTCCCCGCAGCCTGGCACTCCCCCTCCGCCAAAGCACCTCAAGAAGAGCGGGACCCCGGGTCAGGCCCGGGGTGACGAGTGTGGTTTGGTGGGGGCCGTTCCCCACGCCGTTTCTGCCACTACGATCCCGCCATGCGTCTTCCCAATCCGGCCGTTCAGGCATTTGTGCCGAACGCGCATCGGACCGGGAGGGCTCTTGTCCGCTTTCCTACACGCTTTCACCCCGCCATAATCGCAAGCGGCTCTTTGCAATTGTCGATTATGCAGATTTTCTCCTTAGAGGGTGTCACCCGGTTTTGGCCGGGTCGAAAATCCATAACTATCTGATTTCAAACAAGGGTTGGAAGTCCAGCAGGGTGACACCCTGTCACCTGTGTAACCCGTCAAATGTCGAACGCGGAACGCTCACACCAGCGCATAATAGCGCAGCAGATTTCCGTCCGGCTTGCGTTCGCCAATCCCGATAAAGACATGTCTGGTCAGCCAGTCATGCTTGCCCGCCGGGCATTCAAAGCTGGGATTGCCGCGCCATGGGGCGCGCGCAATTGATCGACCGCTGTCTCGTCCATACCGGGGTTGCGGTTGATCGACGGGGTTTCTGTCGGCCCCGGCTGCGATTTTGCCCAGTCGAGAAAAATCTTCAGCACCTCGCGCCCCGGCTCCACATTCTGGTGGTGCTGGATATAGTCCGGGCTGATGAATCGATCCACGGCGCTACCTTCGAGCGGAACCAGCACCTGCTCGAACATTTCGATCACAAGCTTGAGATTGGCTACTTCGGCAGCTGTCCGGCTCACGCAAATTCTCCCCTTGCAGGGCAACCGCAACGGTCGTCAGGGATCAGTGCAATCTATTCAGATTCACAGTTGCGCTGTTTTCGCATATATGAAACAGGGTGCGCAAAGAGGATAAATCGATGATCTGCACCACTCATGTCGGCAGCCTTCCGCGCGGCGACCAAGTGGTTCCGCTGCTGCTCGCCCGCGACATGGGCGAAGCATTCGACGTCGACGAATTTGATGCAAAGGTCCAGGCTGCGGTGGATGAAGCGGTCCGCCATCAGGTCGAATGCGGTGTGTCGGATTTTTCTGATGGTGAATTGGGCAAGGTCGGCTATTCCACCTACATTATCGAACGGCTCGAAGGGTTTGGCGGCCACACGCCGCGTAACCCGGCCGGGGACCTGGCCGAAGTGCCCGAACTGGCAAGAAAGCTGGCGCATATTATGGCGCGCAGGAATTCACCCGCGCCAGCGCCATTGCGCCGATCAGGCTGGTCAATCTGGAGCCTTGCCACGAAGATATCCGCCGCATGAAACATGCGATGGCAAAGCATGGCGGAACGGCGCACGGTTTCCTCAACTCCGCTGCGCCGGGGCTGACAACCGCCTTCCAGCCGAACCAGTATTACAAGACGCATGAGGATTACCTCGCGGATCTTGCCGAGGCCCGGATCGGCTGACATGGCGAGCGCGTCACCCTCTTCCCAGGTCAAGTCGGCGACGCGCACGCTCGACATTATCGAATATGTCGTGGCTCAACGCCGCGCATTGGTGGCGCAGGAAATCGCCACTGCGCTGGGCATACCGGTCAGTTCGCTATCCTATCTGCTGGCAACGTTGGTGGACCGGCAATATCTGATCCGCGAGGGGCGTCGCTATCGCCCCGGTCCGGGGCTGGAGCGGCTGCAGGCCCATGATGGCGGTTTCACTTTGGCCGAGAGGGTGGCGCCACTGGTGCGCACCTTGCGCGTCCAGCTCAACGAAACCGCCAGCTTCTTCGTCCGCCATGGCTGGGAAGCCGAAGCGATCGTGACGGAGACGAGCGAGCAGGCACTGCGCTATGCGGTGAACAGCGGCACACGCACGCCGCTCCATGCTCTGTCAGCAGGCAAGGCGCTGCTCTCCGGGCTGAGCGCGGCGGAGCTGGACAGCTATTTCGCGGAAGGCGAGCGGTATCGCTTTACGGAGAAGACCGTGAGCGACGAAGCCAGTTTGCGCGCCGAGCTGGAGGAAATACGCCGCACCGGGCTCGCCCATACGGACGAGGAATACAGCCTCGGCATTGCCGGGATCGGGCGACTGGTGCTGATTGATGGCGAGGCCGCCGGCGCGCTGGCTGTGGCTGTGCCCAAGGTACGCTTTGACGCGGAGATGGAACAGCGCGTGACCGACTTGCTCAACCGCACCGCCGCGCTGCTGGAAGCGAGTTAGCTGCCACAAAAGGAACTCAAGTGAGTCGAACAGCCCCAGCCCAAATTGTTGTTTTGATCATTCTGGCCGCATTTGTCGGTTGGTGGAGTTGGGATATTGTTGAGCGCGGTGATATGATCGGCGTGATTGCTCCGATTGGATTCGCAGCCCTCGTCCTCAAAATCTGGAAGCCTTGGCGGACCTTACGCGGTCTATAATCGGCGTCTTTGGACCAGATATAGCTATATACGCCAAAAGAAAGGGCGGCCTCCCAACCGGGAAACCGCCCTGCTTGCCAGCCTCCAACGGGTCTGAGGCTTAGCGAGCGACGCCTTCCTGGCGCCAGCTATCCGCATAATTGTCGCGCGCGGTTTCCGAATAGGGAACCGGGCTGACATAGGCCTTGATCTCGGTCTGGACATGCGGCTCGACTGTCGGCTTGCTGGTGCCGCCATTCGGCTCACCCCAGACCAACGTCACCGGCTTGCCCATTTCGGCATAGTCGGGATCGATCATCGCCAGCGTCAGCATCTTGCCTTCATTGGCAGAATAGCCAACCCAGGTGGACAGGCCGATGACCTTGCCATCGCAGCGCACTTCATCGAACGGGTGCATGGAATAGACCGCGCTGGGGAATTCCATGTACTTTGCCCGGTCACCCTTCTGCAGGGCAGAGCTCTGCACGCGCAGCACGTCTTCCGTGTCGAGCGCCAGCGTCACTTTCACGCGGTGCTTGTCATCCTTCATCTTCTCCAGCGCTTCGCGGCCGACGAAGTCATGGTCGAACTTGACGATGTGGCCATAGCCGAGATCCCACGGGGTCAGGTAATAGCCTTCGACCGTTACCGGCACCCACTTGTCCTCGACAAAGCCCCTGAAGCTGTTGATGCCGAGATATTCAAGCAGCTTGAAGGCATCTTTTCCGTTTCGCCCGGCTGTACGCCATGCACGCCGGTGCTGACCAGCGCGAGGCGGCGCACACGCTGCGGGGCAATGCGCGTCTTTCTGGTGGCAGGCGATCCCCCGCAACCCGAAGGCCCGTTTTCCGATACGCTGCAAATGACCCGTACCGGCATTTTCGAAGATAACGGGATCACCGCCATCGGCATCGCCGGGCATCCCGAAGGGCATCCAGCCGTATCTGCCCCGCAATTGTGGGACTGGATGGAGCGCAAGATTGAAGAAATCACCGGTCGCGGCATGGCACCTCTGGTGGTCACGCAATTCGGCTTTGACTCCGATGCTTTCCTGAGCTGGCTTGCGGAAATGCGCCAGCGCGATATCGACGCGCCGGTGCATATCGGCATGCCTGGCCCCGGCGGGATCAAGCGGCTGCTGCGCTATGCCAAATTCTGCGGCGTGGGTGCGTCTGCCTCTGTGCTCAAGAACTATGGTATTTCACTGACCAACCTGATCGGTCCGGCTGGGCCGGACAAGCTGGTTGATGCCTTGCGCACAGGCATGGGGCCGGAGCATGGCCGGGTGCGTCTGCATTTCTATCCCTTTGGCGGGCTCAAGCCGACCGTTGAATGGATCAACCAACATGCCGCGAAGCATGGCGATGCCTTGCCGCGCTATGACATGACCTGAGGAGTTAAGACCTGTGTCAGATACTTGCGTACTGAGCCTTTCCTGCCCCGACCAAGCCGGGCTGGTTGCCAAGGTTGCCGGGTTCCTGGCCGAAAACGGCGGCAATATTACCGATGCGGAGCAATATAATGATCCGCTGACAAAACGCTTCTTCATGCGCGTGGAATTCGATCCCGGCAGCACGGCTCCGGGCACTTTCCGTGATGCCTTTGCCGCCATTGCCGATGCCCATGGCATGGAATGGAAGCTGCGCGAGCCCGGCTATACGCCCAAGGTCGTGCTGATGGTCAGCAAGCTGGATCACTGCCTCGGCGATCTGCTCTACCGCATGCGCATAGGCGAGCTGAACATGGAGGTGGTAGCGATCATCAACAACCACCCGCGCGAAGTGCTGACCACTTCGCTGATCGGCGACATTCCTTATTACCACTTCCCCATCACCAAGGACACCAAGCCGCAGCAGGAAGCGCAGGTGAAGCAGGTTGTTACCGACACCGGCGCAGAACTGGTGGTGCTGGCGCGCTATATGCAGATCTTGTCGGATGACATGACCCGCTTCCTCACGGGGCGCTGCATCAATATCCATCACAGCTTCCTGCC
>JAGREF010000020.1 GCA_020446665.1 Sphingomonadaceae bacterium | reverse complement strand
GTCCGAAAAACCGGCACCACCTCAGCCTTCTCATCGGATAATTTCCGGTCGCCGCAAGGTGGCGCAATACATAGCGTGCCACGATTGCTGTCGCACAGATGGCGTCAGGAATTGAGCCGAAGGCCGACCGTCTGCTCTTAAGGGGCACAGGCAGGAAATCAGACATTCGGCTTTGGAGAAGCTACAGGCAGTCGACGAAATGTTCGACCGTCTGCTCGCGGCTGGCATCGTAAAGGACAGCAGCGCCGATCGAGAAACGAAACCCGCCCGGGTGCGGTTCGCCTTCCACCGCGCCATCGGCAATAGCAGCACAGGCCGCCGTCTCGGGCAGGGTTGTGAGGATGTCGGACTGCCTGGCTAGCTCGACGCATGCGGCCTGGCTGAGCAGGCGGTAATTCGGCACGCCGTGTTCCCGCAGAAGAAAGCGAATATTTTCGGGAAGCGCCTGCTCGAACTGCCTGTCAAAGCCGGCAAGTGCCCACTGATAGCACAGAACTTCCTTCAGCCCATGCGGAGACCTTGCAACCGGGTGCCCTTTGCGGTGGATCATCCAATAGGGCTCGTCGATCACTTCGGTTACACGCATTCGGTGCTTGTGAGGTAGACCAGCGAGGCTGGCCTGATGGTAGATCAGCAGGTGGATCCGCCTTTGGACCAGCTCTTCGGCGGCGAGATGCGGCGGCATGGTCGAAACATTGATTCGCGTTTTCGGATAAGTCTTGGCGAACTTGACGATGGCCGGATGGATCATGCTCTCGATAACGCCGGGCCCACTCACGATATTGAGCTCGTGTTCCCCTGAGATCGCCGCTTCGCGCACGCTGGCGGCGAAGGCGAGCAGGTCGACCGCCTGCGGATAGAGTCTCTTGCCTGCTTCCGTTGCGACAACCGTGCGTGTCGTGCGGTGGAACAATTGAGTCTCCCAATCCGCCTCAAGGATCTTGATGCTCTTGGTAATGGCGGAATGGGTCAGGCCCAGCTCTTCCGCTGCGGCGGAGAAGCTGAGGTGGCGATAGACCGCCTCGAAGTGTCGCATGAAGCGAAGGTCATCCATATGTTCCTATCAGTAACAAATATGACAAAACTATTCAATTCTACTCAAATGGAGGTTGATCTATCCCAGAGCCAGCGGCCACGCATCCTGGGGGGAGACCAGCCATGACACTCGAAGCCATCGTCCAGTCAAATATCGCCCTGATTGTAGTACCGCTCTATCTGGCCAGCATTGTCTTTGAATCGCTCCTCAACCATTTCCATCACAAGTATGGAAGCGGCGACTGGCGGGACAATCTGGTGTCGATCGGCATGGGGCTTGTCAGCGCCGCTACGAATGGCGCAACCGCGTTCATTACGGTGGCTGCACTTTTCTGGGCTGCGCAATACCAGCTATTCTCGATACCGCTTTCGATCGCATCGCTGATTGCCTGCTTCATCCTCGACGACCTGCGCTTCTACTGGCATCACCGTGTTGCCCACCGCGTGCGGTGGGGCTGGGCCATGCATGTCACCCATCATTCGAGCAAGCAGTTCAATTTCTCGGTCGCGCTGCGTCAGGGGTGGACCAAGCACTTCACCGGCACGATGATGTTCAAGGTGCCGTTGGTTCTGCTTGGCTTCGATCCGGTGGTTGTGCTGTTCTGCGGGGTGCTGAACGCGACATACCAGTTCTTCCTCCATACCGAATTGATCGACAAGCTACCGCGCTGGTTCGAATTCGTCTTCAACACGCCTTCGCATCACCGGGTGCACCATGGGCGTAATCCACAATATCTCGATGCCAATTACGCCGGGACGCTGATCATGTGGGACCGTATGTTCGGCACCTTCATACCCGAAGAGGAAAAGGTCGATTTCGGTCTCGTGAAGAACCTCGATACACTCAATCCCTTCGTGATCGTCTTCCATGAATACTGGGCGATCGTGAAAGACCAGCTGCACCGCGGGCTCACCCCGTGGCAGCGCCTGTGCTATCTTTTTGCCCCTCCCGGCTGGAGCCATGACGGTTCACGCATGTCCTCGGAACAGATCAAGGCAGGGCATTCTTCAGAGATAGCGGCATCGACGGGGACAGCGTCCGGGTCCGAAGCCAGCCTCAAAGGCGTCTGATTTGGGTCCGCCGCACTACGCACTGTCCGAAGCGCTGATTGTGCTCGTCGCGCTATGGGTCGCGCTACGTTTCGCCAGAAAAAGGGCCTGGCTAGGCGCTGCAGGGGTCGCAATTTTTGGCGCCGCCGCCGCCGTCGGAACCTATCGTTTTGCCAGCGGCCACATCGAAGCGCTGGCACAGCTTCATCGCATCGTATCACAGGCGGGCGGAGCATGCGCAATGGCGCTGGTCGCCCTGCAATTGGCGTTGGGCCGGACCAGGATTGCTTCGCGCGGCATGATTCTTGGGAGCATCGCCCTGTCCATCGCGATGCTCGTCGCAAGCCTTTCGCTGCCCAAGGCGGCTACTCTGCTATTCGTCCTGTGGCTGATCGTCGCGATCGGCGCGGCCTGGCGACTGCCGGCGGAAGCGCTTGGGCAGAGGGCGCGGCGCGCGGCGCTGGTTAGCCTCCTGCTCTTCAATTTCCTGCTTGTGCGTCAGTCGGCCGTGCTCGGTCCCGCGCTCAGCTGGCACCTGTTCCACGTCCTTGTCGCGGTCTGGCTGCTGGCCGTCTGGCTGGTCCTGCTGCCATCATCAGTGGCGAGGGAGAATCAGAACGCAGCCACTCCAATGAGCGATATGTAAGCGCGAGCCGAGCAGGATCTTTGCTGATTGCCCTGTGAAGCGGCTTTCAACCCGGCAGCGGAGCCGCCTTCATACCGTCCGGAAGGTGACATCATTCAGGTGCAAAGCATCCCCGCAATGGTCGCACGAGACCACCTTTTGCAACGAGCTCCCGCAGGGCTTGTGCGAGAGAAGCAAGGGCGGCCCCTTGCTGTCAGCATAATAGCGGTCGCCCCATTGCAGCAGCGAAAGGATGACAGGCTAATACCGATGTCTTTGGCGGCTTATGTTCCACGCAAGTAACGCGCCGTCGGAACGGCGATTGGGCGGTTTGTCCGGTAGATCCAAGACCCGCCGATGGGAGGGCGGGGACGGTTTCTCAGTTTCCTGATCGAACGGGAGGATATGGCACGCCGTAGAGGTGAGAAAATGACCGAAATTCTCACCGGGCTGGGCGCACCGGAGGATTCGATAAAGCTTGAAGTAATCGATGCGGTTGCGGATGGTCTGAGCCCCTAGATTTCCTCCAATGATAAGTAGAGTCCCGCCCTGAGAAGGAGACGGACGAATGAAGCGGAGCAGGTTCAGCGAGGAGCAGATCATCGCTGTGTTGAAGGAGCAGGAAGCGGGGATGGCGACGGCGGATGTATGTCGCCGCCATGGGATCAGCTCGGCGACCTTCTACAAGTGGAAGTCGAAGTATGGCGGGCTGGAGGTGTCGGACGCCCGTCGGCTGCGTCAGCTGGAGCAGGAGAACGAGCGGTTGAAGAAGCTGCTGGCGGACTCGATGCTCGACAATCCTGTCCTGAGCCTGTCGAAGGGGCCATGCTCAAGGAGATCAGCGCAAAAGTTTTAGCGCCCGGTGCCAGGCGGCAGGCGGTGGCTCATCTCCAGGAGGTCTTCGAGGTGAGCCAGCGTCGTGCCTGTGCGGTGCTGGGCGCGGACCGGACCATGGTGCGCTATGTCAGTCGTCGGCCCGATGATGCGAAGGCGCGCGAACGTATCAGGGAACTGGCCAGCCAGCGTCGCCGGTTCGGCTACCGGCGGCTGCACTGGCTGCTATGCCGGGAAGGATGGGCAATGAACCACAAGAAGTTCCGGCGGCTCTATCGAGAGGAGCGGCTGCAGGTGCGCCGTCGAGGTGGTCGCAAGCGGGCGCTGGGCACGAGGGCACCGATGACGGTCCCACAGGGAGCCAACCAGCGCTGGAGCCTCGACTTCGTGTCCGATGCCTTCGCCTGCGGGCGCAGGTTCCGGATCTTCGCCGTGGTCGATGACTACAGCCGGGAGTGCGTGCGCCTGATCGCCGACACGTCGATCTCGGGCGCGCGGGTCGGGCGGGAACTCGATGCAGCGGTGTTCGAGAGGATGGCGCGGCCCCACACGATCGTCAGCGACAACGGCACAGAGCTGACCAGCATGGCGATCCTGCGCTGGAGCAAGGAGCGCAATGTCGAGTGGCACTACATCGCGCCGGGCAAGCCCTATCAGAACGGGTTCATCGAGAGGTAGGCCTTCGGCCAGCTTCGCTTCCAATGCCCGCCTGCGCGACGAGTTCTTAAACGAGACGATCTTCACCAGCCTCGCCCATGCCCGCCAGGAGCTGGAAGTCTGGCGACACGACTACAATCACTTCCGGCCCCACTCGAGCCTCGGGAACCGAACCCCGGCCGAGATCGGGGCAGGATCAAGCGGCAAACCGTATCGGGGGCATGCCCCCAATACGGTTGTTGCCATCACGCCCAGCGAAGGGCATCAAAACGGCCCAAGGCTCTACTCGTAGCTGGTAGAAACTTCGGGCTCAGACCACGGACCCCACCGGCCGGGCTGATTGGCAAAGCCGCCGGGTAGAAGTTCGCCTGACGCCAAGAGGCTGAGGCTGGTTCGGGCTCCAGGTCAGCCTGAGATCAGTCTGCCATGGCCGTCCCTGCCTGGCGGACCCGGCCACATGCCGGAACCACCACCGTGCCGGTGGCGACGTAGGATTCCAGCGCGTCAATATCGAAGCCGACATTGGCGATTTGCGGCACCTTGGTGAATTGCGCAAAGCCATCCCCACCGCCGGCAAGGAAGCTGTTGGTCACCACGCGATAGGTCCGGGCGGGATCAAGCGGTGCCCCGCTGATCAGCACGTCCGAAATGCGCTCCCCCTGCGGACGGCCGGGATCAGTGCGGTAGGATGCCCCGGCAGACGGGATGAGCACGGAGTTGCAAATGGTGGCAGTGCCCTCGCCGCAATACTGCTCCTCCAGCAGTGCCGTGATTTCCGCGCCACTCATTTCCAGCACGATCAGGCTGTTGCCGAACGGGGCCAAGGCGGCCAGCTCGCCAAAGGTTAGCTGGCTGTCAGCATTGGGATCGAGCGGGGCGCGCACTCCGCCGGAATTGACGAAGGCGAGGTCCGCAGACACACCAGTTGCGCTGTTCGCAGCATGGAAATAGGCATCGGCGATGAAATCTTGCGCCGGGCTGTCGCCGCAATCCTCGCCCAAGCCGGCTGCTGTGCCAATCGGGCCGACAATACGGTTGGCAACCGGGCCGGACGCTTCGGCATAGCGGCCGACATAGGTCTCTACCTGAGGGTCCTTGCCGGCGCTGCCATCCACTGCAACATTGCGGCCATTGACGCTCAGAACTGTGTCGGTCGCCGGGTTGATGACCATGGTGATATCGGTCACGAAGCCGCCATAGCGACCGCCAGAGGTGAGCAGGAGATCGCCCCCCGTATCGGTCTGCACAGAACAGGCATATGCTTGGTGCGTATGGCCGGAAACGACCAGCGAGAATGCCGGGTCCAGTGCCTTGGCAATTGGCACAATCGCGCCGGACAGGCCGGGGCAGCCCGCAATGTTGTAGCGCGGATCGACATCGGCGCCTTCATGGATGAGCAGAACGACAGTGTCCGCGCCTTGCGCCCGCAGCTGCGCCGCCAGGCGGTTGGCGGTCTCTGCTTCGTCGAGGAAGTCATAGCCCTCTGTCGCCTGGGCCGAGACAAGGTTGGCGGTGCCCTCCAGCGTCAACCCGATAAAGCCAATGCGCGCGCCGCCAATTTCACGCAGCGCACTGCCGGGGAAGAAGGTGGCCCCTTGCGCATCCACGACATTGCCTGCCAGATATGTAAATCCTGCCCCGGCGAATGGCTCTACCGCGCAGGGTTTGCGCAAAGTGTGTTGCTCGCAACCACCATTCTGCATCCGGCGCAGTTCTGCCGTGCCGCGATCAAATTCATGATTGCCCACTGATGCGAGGTCGAGCCCGATATCGGATAGTACACGGATGGTCGGCTCATCGAGGAACAGCGATGAAATGAGCGGGCTGGCCCCGATCAGGTCACCCGCTGCAACGGTAATGGAATTGCCCCGCCGCAAGCTGGCAAGGCTCGCCCCCAACTGCGCGGCGCCGCCAAGCCGGGCCTGCCGCTCTTCTTCACCGTCGCGATAGCGGGTTGTGCTGGCCGGAGTTTCAAGATTCCCGTGAAAATCATTGAGTGCGAGGATCTGGATTTCCACCGTCTCCACCGCCGGATCGGGCAGGGTTGCGCAACCGGCAAGGCCAAGGCCGACGAGCAAAGTAGCGGTGAATCGTGTCAACATGGGAAAGGACCTCGCACACTGGAATAGTAACAGGATGGCGCTGGATACCCCCCTGACGCAAGAACGGCGGAGCCCGAAAGCCCCGCCGTCCCCTGTTTTTCCGGACCAAAGCCCGGTTGACGAAGCTTAGTAGCCGATGATCAGCGAGATGCTGCCAGCCCGCGGTGCGCCGATCTGAGCGAAGCTTTCGCCGCTCAGCGAGCCACCGAAGAAGCCGATATAGTACTGATCAAACAGGTTGGTGATGTTCAACTGGACCGCAACATTGCCGCCGGTAGGGAATTCGGCAATGTCATAACGCGCGTCGAAATCGACCAGCGTATAAGCCGGAACGCGGATGGTGTTGACATCGTCAACCCAGCGCTTGCCGGTCCGCTTGACCTGTGTGCCCAGCTGCAAGCCGCCAAATTCGACCTGGCCGCGCGCACCGAAGGAATAGTTCGGCGAACCGGATTCAGACTTCCCTGCCGTCGCGAGGAAAGTGGTCGCACCAGCCTGCACGTCTTCCTTGATTTCCGACTTGTTGATCGAGCCGAAGACATAGAGCAGCGTGTTGCTGGTCGGACGCCAGGCAACCGAGCCATCAAGGCCCCACTTATCTACGCGGCCAAGGTTACGATACACGGTGGCACCGTCACCATTGTTTGCATCCGGATCGAAGGCGCTGGCCAGGCGATCATTGTAGCGTGTGTACCAAGCAGAAACCTGCGCCGTGACTGTTCCCTGACGGAAGCGAAGGCCAGCATCAAAGCTGTCGGTCGTTTCCGGAACCGGACGGGCAAAGTCGCTGTCCGGCAGGTAAAGCGAATCATACAGCGGGTCCGTGCCCGGAACCGACAGACCTTGCGTGAAGCTTGCAAAGGCGGAGAGGCCACCTGTGAAATCATAGGTCAGGCCGATATTGGGCAGCAGCTTGTCATACTTGTATTCGCGCGACTGCGGCGGGGCGTAGTTCGGATTGGCCGCTTCATAGGCGGTCAGGTCCTGGCCCGGTGCAGGGCAGTCAACGAAACCGTTGATCGACGTGGTGTAGCAATTCTGGTTCAGCTTGCGGGTGAAGAACGGAGCGCGCAGGCCCAGCACCGCAGTCAGCGGGCCGAACTTGCCACGATATTCGCCCGAAACCTGATGCAGGATGGCATAGGACAGGCGATCACGCTTGTTCACTTCGACCCCGTTCACATCCAGAAGCGGATCGTTGATCGGGAAGACCGAAACCGGCTCGCCATTGGGATAGAGGGCGCCGAGCTGGCCGGTCTGGCGATGGCGTGCGCGATCCCAGGTATAGGCAAAGCGGATGCGGTGATCGGCATTGATGTTGTAGATCAGGTTCGAGACCAGGCCCCAACGGCGGGTCTTGGTGTTGCTGGGGTCATTGCCGGCCAGACGGTCCAGCAGGTCACCGTCGCCATTCAAGTCGCGACCGAAATAGTAGCCACCGTTGAAAGCACCAGTGTAGTTGACGCCGCCAGAGCGGAAGAATGCTTCGCGCATATCGTCGGGGCCACCGCCATTCGCCTTGACGAACTGGAAGCTCGGATCGACCGTCAGGATCAGCCCTTCAGTGAGGGTGAACCGCGAAGAACCGCGAATATTGCCGGTGTTGGACGGGTTGTAGCGACGATAGAAAGGTGCGCCACAGCCGTTACGGTCGTCATAGCGTTCGGACGTACCGTTGACGCCGCCGCCACCAATGACCTGGCCTGCCGGAATGGTACAGGGATAAGCGAACTGACCGCTCGAACCTTCGTAAACGTCGAAGCGTTCGGCCTTGGTGAAGGTGCCGTCATAATAGCCGAGCAGGTCACTCAGCCGCTCGGAACCAGCAAAGTTGTTGCGGTTCTGGTTGTAGTGGAAGCCGACCGAAATGAAATCGCCGTTGCCACCAATGTCTTGCCACAGACGGCCGTTATATTGCTGCTTCTTGATCTGGCCATACGGATTGTAGGGCACGGAATACTGAGTGTAGCTCGCCGACAGGAAAGCCTTGGTACCCATGCCGGTGAAATCACCGGAATCGACCATGATGAAGCCGCGCATGTAATTGCTGTTCGCGCTGTTGCCTTCTGCGAACACGTTACCAGCAGAGATTGTCGCGGTCAGTTTCAGTTCGTCACTGGGCGTGCGGGTACGGATGTTGATCGTGCCACCCGATGCCGAAGCAGTCGGGCTGTCAACGTCGGTCGAACCCATGTTGACGTTGACCGAGCTGAGCACTTCGGAATCGACCATCTGGTTGGTGTAAAGCGCATAGTTGCCCGAATCGTTCAGCGGCAGGCCGTCCAGCGTCTGCGAAACACGATCCGCGCCGAAGCCGCGAATGGTGAAGCCACCACCCGAAGACCCCCACGGGTCATTGTTCTGGAAGCTCACGCCGGGGACGAGGTTGACGATGTCATTGACCGTCTGGCCGGGGCGCTGGCGGCGGATGATCTCTTCGTCGAGTTCCTGCTTGGCCTTGGGCGTGTCAGGCACGAGTACGCCACCCACCGAGCGATAACGCGCGCCGGAGACGATGATGACTTCGCCTTCTTCGAATTCCACCGAGCCGGTGGACTGGGCATGTGCCGCTGACGGCATCAGCGCTGCGGCGGCGAGGCTGGCAGAGCTCGCGGCGAGGAGATATTTGAGCTTCATGAGAGGTCCCTTTGCGTTGTTTCGCGAAAGACTTTGGAATCGAAATTGAGCTGACCGTGTGAACGGACCCAGCCCCGCTAGAGGCCGGTCGCGTCTGGCAGAAGTATCTTTTGTTACCACGGTGTGACAAGGCTGG
>JAGREF010000334.1 GCA_020446665.1 Sphingomonadaceae bacterium | reverse complement strand
ATATGCTCGCGCGGGATCGCCATGCAGTGCTGGCGCTGTTCCTGACACTTCCGCCAGAGGAAGTGGATGTGAATGTCCATCCGGCCAAGACAGAGGTTCGCTTTCGCGATGCAGCGGGAGTGCGCGGCTTTATCGTCTCCGGCCTGCGGCAAGCATTGGCGACGGGAGACCGGCGCAGCGCACAAGCTCCTGATGCCGGGGCGATGAGCCGGTGGGAGGCAGAACCGTCAAGGGATGAGCCATCTCCTGTCTTGCGCTCGATCTTCGCCGGAAGAGACTGGAGCGCGCCGTCGCAAACACGCGTTAATGAGGCCGGCCGGGAATGGCGCGCCTATGAGGAACAAGCCATTGCGGCACCGCAGGGCAGGGCGGAGGAAGCGACAGCTGCCCCCGAAGGAGCTGAAGATTACCCCCTCGGAATTGCCCGTGGGCAGGTCGCCAACACCTATATTGTCGCGGAAGCTGCCGATGGGCTGGTGCTGGTTGACCAGCATGCCGCCCATGAACGACTGACACTTGAGCGGCTGCGCGCTGGCGGCGCAGAAGAGGCGGTCCGGCGCAGTCAGGCCTTGCTGATCCCTGAAGTGGTGGAGCTTGAGGAGCCTGCCTGTGACCGGCTTGAAGAGGCAGCTGACAGGTTGGCGACGCTCGGCCTCACAATCGAACGCTTTGGCCCTGCTGCGATGCTGGTGCGGGCCATGCCCTCTGCGCTGGGCAAGGCTGATCCGGAGGCTTTGCTGCGGGACATCGCCGATGATCTGGCGAAGAATGGCCTCGATGAAGAAAAGGGCGCGCTGCTGCTGGGCGAAAAGCTCGATCTGGTGCTTGCCACCATGGCCTGTCATGGCTCTGTACGGGCAGGGCGCGTGCTCAGCGTGGCAGAGATGAATGCCCTGCTGCGCGAAATGGAGCGCACCCCGCGTTCCGGCCAGTGCAACCACGGCCGCCCGACCTGGGTAAAGCTCAAAATGGAAGATGTCGAAAAGCTGTTCGGAAGGCATTGATGCGCCGCGTTGTTCTGCTCTCTGTCTGCATGGCTCTGATCAGCTGTGGTTCCGGTGAGAACCCTGAGGCCGCGCAGGCGCCGGGCGAGGATTTCGAACCCGGCAAGATCCTCTATCCCGATATCGAAACGAATGAGCTGTTCGGCGCAAGCTGTGCCTTTGTCCCTGATGGCGGCGGAATCGCAGCGATTGCGCTAGCGATGGAGGAGGGCGGCGTGATGAAGTTGAATGGCGAGATCACGCGCTTCGCCAAGGCTGACAGCACGCAACAACTTGGCGCACCGCTCATGGCCTTCACCGGTGATATTTACGGCTTTTCGATCACGCTCGATGAAGCCAGCGCACGCAGCCACGGCGATTCAGCCACGGAATATGACGGTCAGCTGGAAGTCCGAAACAGCGAGGGGCAGGGCGTCTACAAGGCCAATGGCCTCGTGCAATGCGGGGCTTAGCCGCGCTCACTCCCCCTGCGGATCGCGGCAGCGGATCAGGCCGATCGAACGGATCGTCATCACGGGCTCGTCATGCTGGTTGAAAGTCGTCACAAGGCCGAAAATACTGCCCATTTCCGGCTTTGAGCGACTGCGACGCTTTTCCGTGATGGTCAGTTCGATCCGCAACGTATCGCCGGGGTGAACCGGCCTGAGCCAGCGAATTTCGTCTGTCCCCGGTGATCCGAGGCTGGCCTGTTTTTGGTTCGCCATATTCTCGACCAGCATCCGCATTGTCATGGCGCAGCTGTGCCAGCCACTGGCAGACAGGCGCTTGAAGTGGGTTTTCGCGGCTGCCTCATCATCGAGGTGGAAGGGCTGGGGATCGTACTTGCTGGCGAACTCGATCACTTCCTCACG
>JAGREF010000333.1 GCA_020446665.1 Sphingomonadaceae bacterium | reverse complement strand
TCGACATCAATTTCGGCTGCCCGGTGCGCAAGGTCGTGGGGCAATATGCCGGCTCTGCCCTGATGCGCGAAGTGCCGCTGGCCACCAGGCTGATGGAAGCGACGGTGAAAGCGGTGGATGTGCCGGTTACTGTCAAGATGCGCATGGGCTGGGACCATGCCAGCCTGAATGCGCCGGAATTGTCGCGCATTGCCGAAGATCTGGGCGTGAAGATGATCACTGTCCACGGGCGCACGCGCAACCAGATGTATAAGGGGCAGGCGGACTGGTCCTTTATCCGCAAGGTAAAAGAAGCCGTCTCGATCCCGGTCATAGTCAATGGCGATATTTGCAGCATTGCAGATGCTGCGACCGCGCTGGAGCAATCGGGGGCGGACGGGCTGATGATCGGGCGCGGCGCCTATGGCAAGCCCTGGCTGCTGGGGCAGGTCATGCATTGGTGGCAGACCGGCGAAATGCTGGATAGCCCCAGCTTTGACGAGCAATATGAAACGCTGGTCGAACATTACACGGATATGCTCGATCATTACGGCCCCTCTGTCGGCGTAAAGATCGCGCGCAAGCATCTGGGCTGGTATACCAAAGGGATGCACGGTTCTGCCGAGTTCCGGAACCATGTTAACACGGTTGACGACCCGGCGCAGGTGCTGGGCGAGCTGGAGCGTTTTTACGCACCTTTCCTGCGGCGCAGGGCCGCGTGACCGGGAAAGCAGCGCGTCCCGATGCGCAGGCGCAGCTGGCGGGATTCATATTTGCTGTCCTGCTGCTCGACCCTGACTTGCGGGTTGTGGAGGCCAATCCGGCGGCAGAGAACCTGCTTGGCAAGAGCGCCAAGCGACTGGCGGGTCAGGACCTGTTCGAGGTCATCGAAGTCAGTGAAGAACGGCTCTATGAAAGCATGCGTCGCAGCCAGGGGCAACTGGTTGCGAGGGGTGTTTCGATCCGTGCCGATGGGGTCACCAAGCGGGTCAATATAACTGCTTCTCCACTTCACCAGCATCCGGGATGGAAAGTCATAACTCTCTCTGATGTGGGGCAAGAGGAGCTCGCCGACGAACGCACGGTTGCCATGCGGGCCCCGGCTGTGCTGGCCCATGAAATCAAGAATCCGCTAGCGGCGATAAGTGGTGCAGCGCAATTGCTGTCGCGCAAGTTGGAGGAGAAGGACATGGGGCTGGCCCAGGTCATCTCCGATGAAGTCGCGCGGATTGCCTCGCTGATTGACCGGATGCAGAAACTGGGCAGCGAAACGCCGGAGCCGGTTGCGCCTTTCAATCTTCATGAAGCCATCCGGCAAGCGATCAAGACGGTGCGCACGGGCTCCGAAAGTGATCTGGTGCTTGCCGAGGAATTCGACCCCTCCTTGCCGCCTGTGCTCGGCAATCGCGAGGCTTTTGAACAAGTGTTGATAAACCTGCTCGCCAATGCGCGGGATGCCTGCTCGCAGGAAGAAATGCCGCTCGTGACGGTGAAGACCCGCTTCGTCAGCGGCTTTGCCTTCAATGCGATCCGGCTCGGCCGGGCTATCCGCCTGCCGATCGAAGTGACAGTGAGCGATAATGGGCGGGGCATTGATCCGGCACTGGTCGATCATGTGTTTGAGCCCTTTGTCAGTTCCAAGAAACACGGTCAGGGGCTGGGGCTCGCATTGGTGAAGAAACTGGTGCGCGATATGGACGGGCGCATCACCCATGACCGGGACGAGCGCAAGGGCCTCACCCATTTCCGCATCCATCTGCCGGCCGCGAAGTAAGAGGGGAGGGCGCAAGCATGGCTCATTCGGTTCTGTTGATTGAAGATGACAGTTCCATCGCGCTGGTTATCACCGCGGCCCTGACCGACGAAGGTTATCTGGTGGAAAGCTGCGATTCCATTGCCGGGCGTGACCGGCTGCTGGGGCAGCGAAGCTTTGACGTGATGCTGACCGATGTGATGCTGACCGATGGCGATGGCATCGAAAGCCTGGGCCGGGTGCGCAAGGAATATCCGGATATGCCGGTGATTATCCTCTCGGCGCAGAACACACTCGATACGGCAGTCCGGGCCAGCGATACCGGCGCGTTTGAGTATTTCCCCAAGCCATTTGATCTGGATGAACTGACCCGCGTTGTCGGGCAGGCAGTTGGTTCTGCGCGGACCACCAGCCAGATGCCGGATGATGGCGGCCAGGGAATGCCGCTGGTCGGTCGCAGTCAGGCGATGCAGGGCGTCTATCGCATGATCACACGGGTCCTGCGCAATGATCTTACGGTCCTGATCCTTGGTGAGAGCGGGACCGGGAAGGAACTGGTTGCCGAAGCGATCCACGAGCTTGGCCATCGCAAATCCGGTCCATTTGTCGCGGTCAACACAGCCGCAATTCCACGCGACCTGATTGAAAGCGAGCTGTTCGGCCATGAGAAAGGCGCCTTTACCGGGGCTGTCAGCCAGACCATCGGCAAGTTCGAACAGGCCAATGGCGGCACGCTGTTCCTCGACGAAATTGGCGATATGCCGGCGGATGCGCAGACGCGTCTGCTTCGTGCGCTCCAGTCCGGGCGTATCCGCCGGGTTGGCGGTCGGCAGGAAATCGCCATTGATGTGCGGATCGTCGCGGCCACCAATCGTGACCTGAAGCCCATGATCGCGGCGGGCACTTTCCGTGAAGATCTCTTTTACCGGCTCAATGTTGTGCCGATCCAGCTGCCGCCCTTGCGTGACAGAGGGGACGACATAGCGGCGCTGGCACGCCATTTCCTGGCCCGCGCAGCAGAGGAAGGGCTGCCCCAGCGCAATATCAGCGACGATGCGCTGGCCTTGCTGGCGCAACAGTCATGGCCGGGCAATGTCCGCGA
>JAGREF010000332.1 GCA_020446665.1 Sphingomonadaceae bacterium | reverse complement strand
GCCATCAACATGAAATATTACGCCCTGTTCTTCATGCTCTTCACCATGGCCAGTGTCGGCCTGCCGGGAACGAGCAACTTCGTGGGCGAATTCCTCAGCCTTGCCGGCATTTATCAGGCTAATAGCTGGGTTGCCTTCGTCGCTACGACAGGGATCATTCTGGGCGCGGCCTATATGCTTTACCTCTATCGCCGGGTGGTTTTTGGCGAGCAGAAGAATGCCGATGCGGCGACCATGCCGGATCTCAATATCCGGGAATGGCTGATGCTTGGCCCGCTCGCGTTGGCGGTGCTGTGGATGGGTGTCTATCCCGAAAGCTTCCTTGCCCCGATGCGCGCAGACATTGCTGCGCTGGATGCGCGCCTTGCGCGGGCCAAGCCGGAAGGGGATGCGCATCTGAAGATGGGCGAACCGCGCAAGCAAGCTGCCAATGCCATCGGGCATGGCGAAGATCATGGAGAAGGGCACGGTGAAGGCCATGGGGAAGGGCACGATGCCACCCCCACCGATGCTGCTGAAGGGGAGGCCCACTGATGGAATTCAAGGCATCCCTCGCGCTGGTCGCGCCTGAAATCGTTCTGTCCGTTTCGGGCCTGGTGCTGCTGCTCGTGGCCGCATGGGCCGGGGACAAGGCCAGCCGCCTCGTCTCAATCCTCTCGGTCGCCGCCATTGTCGCTGCTGCCGCGCTGACCGCGCCGATCCTGTGCGCTGGTGCCAGCGGCCCTGATACAGTGGCCTTTGGCGGCCAGATGCAGGTTGATGCGTTCTCCGCCTTTGCCAAAATGCTGATCTATGCAGCGGGCATTGCCTGCCTGATGGTCGCGCCGCCTTTCTTTGAACGGCTGAATGCGATGCGGGCGGAATATCCGATCCTGATCCTGTTCGCCGTGCTTGGCATGGGGATCATGGTCTCGGCGGGCGATCTGGTGACGCTCTATATCGGGCTCGAACTGAACAGCCTTGCGGCCTATGTCCTCGCTGCTTTCCTGCGCGCGGATGAGCGTTCGGCGGAAGCAGGCCTGAAATACTTCGTCCTCGGTGCGCTGGCATCGGGCATCCTGCTCTATGGTATGAGCCTGACCTATGGCTTTGCCGGGACGACCAGCTTTGACGGTATCCGCGCGGCGCTGGATGGCGAATTGTCCACTGGCGCGCTGTTCGGGTTGATCTTCGTGCTGGCAGGCCTTGCCTTCAAGATTTCCGCCGTGCCGTTCCACATGTGGACGCCTGACGTCTATGAAGGCGCGCCGACCCCGGTCACCACTTTCTTCGCCTCTGCACCGAAAGTTGCCGCCCTGGCGCTGACCATGCGGGTCGCGCTGGAGGCGTTTGGCGGACAGACCGGAGCCTGGCAGCAGGTGGTGATCTTCGTTGCGCTGGCATCCATCGTGGTTGGCGCGCTGGGCGCAATAGGGCAGGAAAATATCAAGCGCCTGCTCGCCTACAGCTCGATCAACAATGTCGGCTTCATCCTCATCGGTCTTGCCGCAGCGACCCCGCGCGGCGCGAGCGCCATGCTCGTCTATCTGGCGATCTATGTTGCCATGACCATCGGCGGCTTTGTCGCTGTGCTGATGCTCAAGGACAAGGATGGCGAGCCGGT
>JAGREF010000331.1 GCA_020446665.1 Sphingomonadaceae bacterium | reverse complement strand
AGACCAAGATGGCGCTGCTCAAGGTTCTGCCAGAGGTGATTCGCGAAAGCGCCAAGCCGATGGAAGCGATCGAAAGCATCAAGATCGTGCAGGTCGATGGCCTCACCAATGGCGGCAAGGGCGGTGCCTCGGGCACAGCCAGTGTCGGCGGTGCTGGCGGCGGCACGGGCAATCTTGCCAATGATGCTGTCTCAGCCGCGCTCGCCTATCGCGCACAGGCCCCTGTGCTGGACGGGCTGATGAAGGAACTGGGCCTTGATGGCAGCTCGCTTAACGGGCTGGTGAAGGGCCCGGCAGCAGCAGAAGCCAGCGAAGCGGAAGAAGCCGAGCCAGCCCCTGCGAAGGTGAGGGCTGCGCCGAAGCCAGCAGCGAAAGCCGCACCGACTTCGGACGAGTAAAGTTGGCGAAACTGAAAATGGGAGGGCGGGCAGTGCAGACTGCCTGCCCTTTCTTTCTTATCCCTCTATCAGATCAAGATAAGCCACCACGTCATTGTCTGTCGCCAGGAACAGGCCGGCCTGCACTTCCTCTGGTTGGCGTGCGGCCATGTCCATGGCTTCGCTGAGCGGGCCGTAGAACAGGGTCTCCGCTGCGCCGCCTTCGGTTTCCACGTCGAGGAAATAGAGGCGGACGGTGGCGTCGAGATGTGTTGTGCGCATCAGTCCTGCTCGCGTCTGGCGCCATCGAGCACCCGTTCAGTCCGGGCATTGTCCAGCCGATGAGCGGCTTTCTCGGCCTTTGTCAGCCCGAATTTCGCGCGATTGGCGTCGGCCTCGCGCTGCTTGTCCGAGCGCTTCTTCGCTTTGCGGGCGAGGCGCAGATTGACCACCTCGCCCATCAGCCGCGCTCCGTTGGATAGGTAATCGCCATCACTTCCCATTCCTTGATCCCGCCGGGCAGGTGCACAGTGCGCAAATCGCCCACGGTCGCGCCCTTCAGCGCGCGGGCGAGGGGGCTGGACCAGCCAATCCGTCCGGCGCTGGCGTCTTGTTCGTCATCACCTACCAGTGTGAGCGTTTTGCGATTGTCGCCTTCATCCGCCAGTTCCACCGTGGCGCCAAAGAAGGCGCGATCCTTGTCCGGCTGGTCAACCGGATCGATGACCCGGGCCGCTTTCAGCCGGCGCGACAAATGGTTCAGCTCGCGATCAATCTCGCGCATGCGCTTGCGACCATAGAGGTAATCACCGTTCTCGCTACGGTCGCCATTGCCCGCTGCCCAGCTGACGATCTCTACAATCTCCGGCCGTTCCTTGCCCAGCAGATGGTCATAGCGCGCCCGCAGGGCGGCATAGCCCGCAGGCGTGATGGGATTGCCGGGTTTCACAGTAGTTAGCGCAGGAAGGAATCGATCTTGCGCGCACGGCGATAGGGGGTCTGTTCGGGGTAGAGCGTTTCATAGACCACCGCATTTTCCAGCACGCGCTGGACATAGTTCTTGGTCTCGTAAATCGGAATCCGCTCGATCCAGGTGACCCATTCGATCCCGCCTTCGCGCGGATCGCCATTGGCGCGCAGCCAGCGATTCACATTGCCCGGCCCGGCATTATAGGCCGCCACGGCGAGCGGGTAGGAACCGTCGTAATAGCTCAGCATCCGCTGGAAATAGCCATCACCCAGCTGGATATTGTAGCTGGGGGAATCGATCAGCTGCGAGCTCATATAGCTCATGCCCAGCTTGCCCGCCTGTTCGCGCGCGGTGCCCGGCATCAGCTGCATCAGCCCACGCGCACCGGCATGGCTGATCGCATTCTGGGCGAACTGGCTTTCCTGCCGCGCAATGGCGTGCACCATCGTCCAGTCCGTGCCGGGCGGGGTCTGCAGCCGGGGATATCCGGCCAGAGTAAAGCCCTTATGCCCGTCTTCCTCTGCCGAGGTGGACAGGATCACTGCCAGATCGCGCCGCCCGATATCGCGGGCCAGATCAGCCACCAGCACATGTTCCGCTTCCGTCGTCGCGCGGTCGGCAATGGCGTTGTAGAACTGGATGCCGGTCTTCCACGGTGCATCGCGGGCGACCTCTGTCACAGCCAGTGTCAGCGGATCAGCCTGGAAGGCAGCGCGTTCGGCCTGGGTCGGCATCGCCTGCGGCGCATCGGCCAGATCGGGCATCGGCCGCCCCAGCTCCTTCAGCGCCAGCATGCCATAGAAACGGTCGGGATAGGTTGCGGCCATTTCCCAATAGCGCTCAGCCTCTGCCGGATTGTCTCCGCGATAGGCGGCAAGGCCCGCCCAGTAAAAGCCCTTGGAGCGCGTCTGCGGTGTGCGGGCTGCAGCGCCATAGCGATAGAAGAGCGGGGCAGCAGTGCGGCCATCGCCCAAGGTCCACAGCGCCTTGGTCCCGCCCAGCCACATCAGCGAGGTAT
>JAGREF010000330.1 GCA_020446665.1 Sphingomonadaceae bacterium | reverse complement strand
GGCGACGGCGACGGCGCGCCAGCCCGAAGCATTGGGCAGAATTTTGGCCGCGCCCGATGATACGGCCATCGCTCTGAACACCGCCGCCGTCAAACGCTGATTCGGCGCTGTCTCGAAATTGGCCGGATCGAAAGCAAACGGCAAAACGCGCAAGGCAGCACGCAAGGCTATCACATGCGCCCATTCGCGCGGTTTGTCCTCAAGCCACACTTCCAGTGCTTTGCGCGAAGTGATCTTCAATTTCGCCATCCCATTAAACTTGGCCGATTCCCCACAAAGCGGCAAGCGCCTTCACTCACCCTTCCCCACGCAAGCCCTTGTGCGGTAAAGGCAACCCATGCGCCTCTTCGCCACCCTCACGCCGCCCGCTTCGATCCGCGCCGCGTTGCTGGCCACGATGCACGGCATTGATGGCGCGCGGTGGCAGGCGGAGGAGCAGTTGCACCTAACCTTGCGCTTTTGCGGGGAGGTGGCGGAGAGCGATGTGCCCTTGCTGGCGGCGGAATTGCGGCGGGTGGCGTTTGCGCCCTTCCCGCTCTGCATTGCCGGGGTCGGGCATTTCGAGAAGAAGAACCGCGTGCACACAGTGTGGGCCGGGGTTGAGGCAGGTGAAGAGCTGTTCGCGCTCCAGCGCCGGATCGAAGCGGCCTGTCAGCGTGCCGGGCTGGAGGCAGAGGGGCGGCGCTTTACCCCGCATATCACTTTGGCACGGGGGAGCCTGCCGGGCGCGGCGGTGGCTCCGTTCCTGTCCGACCATGCGTTGCTCTCCACGCCCGCATGGCAGGTGGAAGGCTTTGCGCTCTATGAAAGCACCCTCACCCCCAATGGCGCACGCTATACGCCGCTGGCGGAATTCGAAGGATCATAGGCGCTAGCCACCCCCTCAACCTTTCGACTTAATCGCAGAATTCCGCGCTCTTTCAGCCCTCTTTCCCGTCCGCTGGAAAGGCAATCTTAACCCTCCCCTTGCTATAAAATCCGCCAATTCACACAATCGGGGCGGGTTTCTCATTGGGCATTGGACGGGCAGATTTCTGGCAGCGGCTTGATCGCCGCTTTGCGCCGGATTGTGACCCGCAATGGCGGGACGCGGTCTGGCGTGAGACGCTGCGCGGTGTGGCCGAGGTGGAGCGGCGCGGGGTTGCCAGCAATCTGATCGCCTGGATCGTGCTGGCGCTGGGTGCCTATAGCCTGCCCCATGCAGAGCTGTTTATCCTGCCGCTGGCCTTGCGGCTGGCGGCGATGGTTGCCGGGCGGCTTTACTGGAACCGGCTGCGCCGCCATTTGCGTGATGACGCGCCGATTGCGCGGGAATTGCGCGGGCTGGCGCTGACTGTCTTTCTCAGCGGGGCGACATGGGCGCTGGTGCTGATCCCGGTGCTGACGCATCCCATGCTGCACCCTTCGCGCATGCTGGTGGGTGGCGGTGTGCTGGTGGGGATCAGCCTGATCGTGGCCATGCTCGGCTCTGTCCGGCGGCTGGCGCTGGCCTTTCTGACCGGCTTCCTGCTCACCCTCGCCATCGGCCTTACCCATGCGCCCGCCTTCATGGGCTGGCCTGCGATGATCGCCATGCTGGGCCTGTGCATGGGCTTTTGCGCCTTTGCCTGGGCCAATTCCATCGCCCATCTGGAAACATCCGTGCTGCTGCTGGAAAACCAGCGGCTGCGGGCAGAGCTGGAAGGGTCGCTGGCCCATGCGGAATTCCTGTCATACCATGATCCGCTGACGGGCCTGAAGAACCGCCGCGCGCTGTTTGACAGCGAATTTGCGGACCGGGACAATCAGGCAGAGCGCCATGTGCTCACCGTCGATCTCGACTATTTCAAGCGCATCAATGACGAACATGGCCACGCCATGGGGGATCGGGTGCTGATCGCCGCCGCGCAGGTGCTGCAGGAAATGGCAGAGAGCATGCCCGGCGGGCCGCATCAATGTGTCCGGCTGGGGGGCGAGGAATTCGTTCTGCTGACCAGCGGGATTGACCGGCAAGCCGCCACCAGCTTTGCGCAAAGCCTGCGCGGGCGGCTGGCGCGGATTCCCGACAGGATGGAAATGGAAGGCGCGATCGCCGTCACCGCCTCTATCGGCATCGCGACCATTGAACCCGGCGAGCGGCTGGAAGAGGCGCTGCGCCGTTCTGACCTCGCCATGTACCGCGCAAAGGATCGCGGGCGTGACCGGATTGTGTCCGCCGCGGCCTGACGCCGCCCACAGTTGCAATAATCGATAGGGTCAGGACCCCTTAATCGCGCTATCGAGGTTTGAGGCAAAATGGCCCAGGGCGAGGAGGATTGGTGCAGGAATATGTCCATCTTTCAAACCGATCCGACGTGGCACTGGGCCATTTTGGTCAAATCCCGCAGGGACGCCTGAATGGCTTCCATCTCGGCCAAAAACACGCTTGGAAAGACATCCAGTATTCCCGGCGCGTATTTTCGCCCGATATGTTCGCCATTCAGGCGCCTCGACAGCGTGATTAAGGGGTCCTGACCCTAAACACCCCCGTCGCTGCCAGTGTGCCGTTGGTCGAGCCGCAGGCGAACCAACCTTTCAGACGGTTGCAATTGCAATCAATCTCCGGTTCAAGCAGCCTCAGCCAGAAACTGGGGCAAATCCGCATCTGCGCGGGTGATTGCTGATTCAAAGGGGATTACCAGATGACCAAGGCCCGGCTGCTCGCCACCGCCGCCACCGCGCTGATCGGCGTGGCCACTCTTGCAGGATGTTCGACCATGGATAGTTCGGGGGAAACCGCCAGCGCCACTGCCGCGCTGCCTGAAGTGCCCGAAGCGACCGGCTATTTCGCGCAAGCCTCTGACCTGCCTTTCCACGCGCCGGATTTCACCCAGATAAAGGATGAGGATTACAAGCCCGCCTTCGAACAGGCGATGGCGATCCACGATGCGGAAATCGCCCGTATCCGCGACAATCCCGAAGCGCCGACTTTCGACAACACCATCGTCGCGCTGGAAACATCGGGCAAGATGCTGGGCCGCGTGGCCGCCGTGTTCTTCGCACTGACCGGGTCCAACACCAATGACACGCTGGATGCTGTGGACGCTGAAATGGGGCCGAAACTGTCGCAGCATTTCGATGCCATCACGCTCGATCCAGTGCTGTTTGCGCGGGTCAAGGCGGTCTATGACATGCGCGACAGCCTTGGCCTCGACACCGAAGACCGCAAGCTGCTCGAAAACACCTATGATGGCATGGTCCATGCCGGTGCGCTGCTGACCCCGGCGCAAAAGGAAGAGGTGAAGGCGATCAACAGCCGCCTGACCACCGTGACCACCGATTTCTCGCAGAAAGTCCGCGCGGCGACCGTCGACAATGCGCTGGTGGTGGATAGCAAGGAAGAGCTGGCGGGCCTTTCCGATGGCGAAATCGAAGCCGCGGCCAAGCTCGCCGCGGATCGCGGCATGAAGGGCAAATATGCCATCGCGCTGCAGAACACCACGCAGCAGCCCTTGCTCGCCAGCCTGGAAAACCGGGCGACGCGCGAAAAGCTGTTCACCCTGTCGCATGATCGCGCCGTGATGGGCGATGCGAATGACACCCGCCTGCTGATCGCCAAAATCGCTCAGTTGCGCGCAAAGAAGGCGGCTTTGTTCGGCCTGCCGGACTGGGCCAGCTATGTCATGTATGACCGCATGGCGAAGAACCCCAAGACCGCGCTCGGCTTCATGGAACAGATGGTGCCCGCCCTCGCCGCCACGCAGCGGCGCGAAGCGGCCATGCTGAATGCCCAGATCAAGGCTGATGGCGGCAATTACGACGTGAAGCCCTGGGACTGGTCGCGCTATGCCGAGCAGGTACGGGCAGAGAAATATGATCTCGATCCCGATGCGGTGAAGCCCTATTTCGAAGTCACCACCGTGCTCGAAGATGGCGTGTTCTATGCCGCCAACAAGCTTTACGGCCTGACCTTCAAGCAGCGCACCGATCTGCCCGTCTATCACCCCGATGTGACGGTCTATACCGTGTTCGATGCGGATGGCTCGGAACTGGCGATCTTCTATTTCGATCCCTATCAGCGCCCCAGCAAGCGCGGCGGGGCATGGATGAGCAATTTCGTCGACCAGAGCCATCTCTATGGCACCAAGCCGGTGATCTATAATGTGCTCAACATCCCCAAGGCCCCCGATGGCGAACCGCAGCTGGTGAGCTTCGACAATGTCGAGACGATGTTCCACGAATTTGGCCATGCACTGCACGGCATGTTTGCAGACCAGCGTTATGCCTCGCTCTCGGGCACGGCAACCGCGCGCGATTTCGTGGAATATCCCAGCCAGGTCAACGAGATGTGGGCGAGCGATCCGGAAGTCCTGGCAAATTATGCCAAGCATTACCAGACCGGCAAGCCGATCCCGATGGAACTGATCACCAAGATCCAGAAGGCGGCAAAGTTCAATCAGGGCTATGAATTCGGCGAAGTGGTGGAAGCCGCTCTGCTCGACATGAAATGGCACGCGCTGAGCCCGGAACAAGCGGCGAAGATCAAGACGGCGGCTGATGTCGATGCGTTTGAAACCCGCTCGCTGAAGGAACTGGGGCTGGAAATCGATCTGGTCCCGCCGCGCTATCGCTCCAGCTATTTCAACCACATCTTCTCGGATCCGACCGGCTACAGCTCGGGCTATTATTCCTATCTGTGGACGGAGATGCTGGATCGCGACAGCCGCAAATGGTTCCGCGACAATGGCGGCCTGACCCGCGCGAATGGCGACCATTATCGCAAGACTGTGCTCAGCCGGGGCGGAACAATGGATTACTTCGTGATGTTCGACAATTTCGCCGGTCGTAAGCCGGACGTCACCCCGATGCTGGAAGCCCGCGGGCTAACTGGCGGGGGCGAGTAAAGTGCAATTCAGCCCCTCATCCTTCAGGGGAGGGGCTTGATGTTCCTCGGCCTTTCCTAGTGAACTCCTCCCCTTTTTCACGTAGTGCAAAATGGGTGGTGGCGCAGCGCCGCGAGGCGCTGTGACGGAAGGGTCTCGATCTGGTCCGACAGGCCTGAAACCCTCATCCAGGCTGCGCTAACTGCTTCGCAGTAAGCTGCGCCATCCTTCTCCCACCG